>NZ_JBAMDI010000070.1:0-57026 GCF_036961695.1 Pseudomonas sp. CGJS7
GGACACACATCGGTGATTGGCCACAGGCCCCTGTAGGAGCGGGTTTACCCGCGAAAGGGCCGGTACAGGCCACTACATGATCAGACCAGCTCCGCCCGCTTCAGCTCACTCTTCAGATAGGCATAGTAGATGGGCCCCGCCACGACACCAGGCAGCCCGAACGCCGCCTCGAATACCAGCATCGCCAGCAGCAATTCCCACGCCTTGGCACTGATCTGCCCACCCACGATCCGCGCGTTGAGGAAGTACTCGATCTTGTGGATGACGACCAGGTAACCCAGCGCCGCTGCCGCCACCCAGATCGACAGCGACAGGCCGACGATGGTGATCAAGGTGTTGGACATCAGGTTGCCGATCACCGGCAGCAAGCCCAGCAGGAAGGTCAGCACGATCAGCGTCTTGGTCAGCGGCAGGTGTACGTCGAACAGTGGCATCACCACGGCCAGGAAAATGCCGGTGAAGATCGTGTTGAGCAGCGAGATCTTGATTTGCGCGAACACGATGTTGCGAAACGCCTTCACCAGCAGGCTAAGACGTTCGAACAGCGCCGCCGCCAGGGGCTTGCGCCGGGAAATATCGGGAATGCGCTGCAAAGCGATGATGGCGCCGAGGATCATGCCGATGAGCATCGTCACGAACATGTGCGCCATGCCCTTGCCCACCAGCTGCAAATCGCTCAGGTGGCTCTTGATCCAGTCGCCGATGGCCACCTTGAACTCTGCGGCACTGGCAGGCAGGTAGCCCTCGATGAAAGGGGGCAACTGGCTGCGGGCTCGCTCGACCAAGGCCATGAACTTGTCCAGCGAGGCGCCGGGGTTTTCCGCCTCGTGCAGCAGGAAGCTGAAGGCACCGGCAATCAGCAGTGTCAGGGTGCTGACCACCAGCGTGCCGAGCAACGCCACGGCCAGCCAGCGCGCGCGTTGGCCAGCAAGCAGCGGTTGCAGGCGCGGGGTCAGCATGTTGACCAGTTCGAACACCAGCAGACCGGCCAGCAGGCTGGGCAGCAACTTCAGGGGCAAAGCCAGCAGCAGCCCAGCCATGACGATGATCAGGCTGGCCAGGGTGATCTGACGGGGGGTAAAGGTCATACAGCCTCGACGGCAGACAGCGGGAATGCCGCAGTCTGCCAGCCTTGGCGGCGCAGGCATAGGCGCAGGTCATTTCTTCTTCAGGCAATCGCTCATGAAGGCCTTGCGCTCGTCCCCCTTCAGGGCTTTGGTGGTGGCGTCAGCATTGCAGGTCTTCATTTTCTCTTGCTGGGTTTGGGGCACATCCTTTTTCAGGCAGGTGCTCATGAACGCTTTGCGTTCATCGCCCTTGAGGGCCTTGGCGGTGGCGTCGGCGTTGCAGGTTTTCATCTTTTCCTGCTGCGCGGTATTGGCAGCGAAACCTTGGGCACTGAACAACACCGCCAGCGCCAGTAACGGGATTTGCAGCACTTTCATGGAGTGGTCTCCTTGGCTCCGCGCCCGATGCACGGGGGTCGAGCTGAGTGTAGCCAAGAATATTCAACGCCCCGCCCGCGCCTGCCGGCGGTACTGCTCCGGCGTACACCGGGCCTGGCGCTGGAACATGGCGATGAACGCCGAGGCGCTGCTGTAGCCAAGGTCGAAGGCGATGGCCTGAATGGGCAGGCCGGCTTCCAGCGCTTCTATGGCACGCAGAAAACGCAGGCGCAGGCGCCATTCGCCAAAGCTGATGCCCAGCTCGCGCAGAAACTGGCGGGCCAGGGTGCGTTCGCTGACGTGTACGCGTGCGGCCCAGTCGGCCAGCGGGCGGTTGTCCCCCGGCTCGGCGCTGAGCGCGTCGAGCACCTGGCGCAAGCCATCGCTGTGGGCAAACGGCAGGTAGCAGGCCAAGGTGGGCGCCAGCAGCAACTGGTCAAGCAGTACCTGTACCAGGCGCTGGTCACGCTCGTCCTCGGCCACCTTCAGATTGCGCCGGGCGAAGTCACCGAGGATGGCCTTGAGGATGTCACTGATCATCAGGCTGCACGGGTGCGGTGGCAGCGCTGCGCACAGGCTGCGGTCGAGATAGATAGAACGGTAGACGATGGCCTGGGGGTTGTAGCAGCCGTGCTCGGTGTCGGGCGGCACCCAAACGGCGTAGTGCGGCGGCGACAGGAAGCGCTGGCCGGCCACATCCAGTTGCATCACGCCGTGGGCGGTGTAGTTCAGCTGGCCCCAGGCGTGTTGATGCACGGCGCTGTGGGTGTCGGCAACGAACTCGTCGTGGCGGAAGTACACCGGGGCCGGCAGTTGGGTGAACTGGGGGATATCGAGGTATTTACGCGGCATGCTGTCTGCTTTGCAGGGTCGGTTGTCTGGATAGAAGTATAGGCTTGTAGACAGACATTCGATAATACAGGCCTATCGAGGACCTGCCTTGCAGGCCTTCGCGGGCTCCCCGCTCCCACAGGATCTGCGCCAGCCTCCAGGCCTGTGTATCCCCCGTAGGAGCGGGTTCACCCGCGAAGGGCTGCAAAGCAGCCCCATTCCAGCCCCCAGCGAGTACCCTGCTGCATGAACTACCTGTTCCCCCTCACCGCCATCCTCATCTGGGCCGGCAACACCGTGGTCACCAAGATGTCCGCCGGTGCCATCCACCCTGCAGAGATCGGCTTCTACCGCTGGTTGCTGGCCGCCTTGCTGTTCACGCCGTTCCTGCTGCCTGCCGTGTGGCGCAACCGCGCAGCCATCCGCCCGCACCTGGCCAAGGTGTTCGTGCTCGGCGTGCTGGGCATGGCGATGTACCAGAGCCTGGCCTACTTCGCCGCCGGCATCACCAGTGCCACCAACATGGGCATCATCCTCTCGCTGATGCCGCTGATGTCACTGGCGCTGTCCATCGCCTGGCTGGGCCAGCGCCTGAGCTACGGTGCCCTGCTGGGCGCGGTGGTGTCATTCTTCGGCGTGCTTGAAGTGGTCAGTGCCGGCCATCCCGCCAGCCTGCTGCAGCAAGGGCTGAACAGCGGCGATCTGTTGATGCTGGTGGCAACCTTGGCCTACGCGCTCTACAGCTTCCTGCTGAAGAAATGGCAGCTGCGCCTGCCGCCGATGCAGCTGCTGTACCTGCAGGTGTTGGTGGCCATCGTCGTGTTGCTACCGCTGTTCCTGCTGTCAGACAAGACCGGCCTGAACAGCCACAACATCGGCCTGGTCCTGTATGCCTGCGTACTGGCTTCGATGATCGCGCCGCTGGTGTGGATGCAGGCCGTACACCGCCTGGGGCCCAGCCGCACCACACTGTTCTTCAACTTGCTGCCGCTTGTCACTGCGCTGATCGCCGCCGTGGTGCTCGACGAACAACTGGCCAGTTACCACCTCGTCGGCGGCTTGCTGACCCTGGCCGGCGTAGTGCTGGCCGAACGCTGGACCACGCCGATCCGCCGCCAAGGCACTTGAGCTAAAGCCCCGCCGCCTTGAGCCGGGCAGCATGTTCGGTGAATAGCCGCACAGGCTCCGCGCCTTTGCCCACGGCACCGAGCGACTGGTTGACGATGTCCAGGTGATCGAGCGGGTAATCGTCGCCGATCACCTGCCCCAGGTGCGAACTGAAACGCCCGACCATGCCGTCGCAATGGCCCTTTTCCTTGATGAAACTGCGTGCGAACAGGCGGCAGAAGCGGCTGCTGCCGTCAAAGCGGTTGCGCCCCTGGTCTGTCAGGCCGGGCTGCAAGGTGCCAGACCAGGAGTAATAGCGGACGCCATTGACCTCATAGGCCCCTTCCCCACCCCAGGTTTGCGGCAGGCCCTGTGGATAAGCCTGGTTGAACAGTGCCACCCCGGCGCTGGTCAGCGACTGGTGCGAGGCGTGCACATCTACCGGCAGCGGGTCGCGACGCCAGCCGGTTTCCAGCCACACCAGCAGCACGGCAAACCCATGCAGCAGGGCCTTGAGGATGCGCCCCTGGGGTGAATCGCCCGGTGCGGTGCGTTCCAGGTGGTCGGCCAGCTCGGAGCCATGATTGGGCCCCGCCACCGAGGTGACCGACGCCACCCGCCCCGGCTGTTTGGCCGCTGCGTAACGCGCGCTCAGGGCGCCCTGGCTGTGGCCGATGAGGTTGACCTTGTCAACGCCGGTACGTTGGCAGATATCTTCGATGATCGCCAGCAACTGCTCGCCGCGTACCTCGCTGGAATGCAGCGGCGAAACCTGCACCGGAAACACCTGCGCCCCGCCCTTGCGCAAGGCCGGCACAATGCCGAACCAGTAGGGGTAGAGCACCATCCGGACAAACCCGAGCATGCCCGGCACCAGCACCAGCGGGTATCGCGTGGCCAAATCCTGCTGCATTGCCGCAGCTCCTTTGCGTGTAGGACGGGCCAACACTACAGCGGCCATGATGACCATCGCAATCGAACTCCTGGCGCGCGCTGTGGTTCAAAACCACACAGACCCTTTGCAAGGAGCGGGACCATGTACAAGCAGACCCTGGCAATCCTTCTGGCAAGCGCCACCCTGGCCGCCTGCGGCAGCCGCCCGGAAAACCCGGTGGATTACGTCACCTACCGCGATGAGCCGCTGGTCAAGCAGGTGGAGAACGGTATGACCATGCAGAAGGTCATCGCCATTGGCGGCAGCCCGTCGAGCGTGATCGACCTGCCGCACGGGGGCACCTGCAACGACTACATCCTCAACCACGATGGCAAGCAGCAGCCCTATTACGTGCGCTTCGATGCCACCGGCCATGTGGATGCCAAAGGCTTCAAGACCTGCAAGCAACGCCAGGAGGACAGCGACGCCCTGCATGGCGCGTAAGCCTGTGTTCCGACCCGACCCTGACCCCTGCTGGAGATAACCATGAGCAATGTTGAACTGACCGATGTGAAAACCCTGCGCGAGCGTGCACGCCAGCATGTGGAGCAAGGCGCAGTGACCGAGGGTTACCACGCCGACCGTGAACAGATCCTGCGCCTGCTTAATGAATCGCTGGCCACCGAGCTGGTCTGTGTGCTGCGCTACAAGCGCCACTACTTCATGGCCAGCGGCATCAAAGCCAGTGTGGCTGCCGAGGAGTTTCTGGAACATGCCAACCAGGAAGCCGAACATGCCGACAAGCTGGCCGAACGCATCGTGCAACTGGGCGGGGAGCCGGACTTCAACCCCGACAACCTGACCAAGAACTCGCATGCCCAGTACGTGGCCGGCAATTCGCTGAAAGAGATGGTGCTGGAAGACCTGGTGGCAGAGCGCATTGCCATCGACAGCTACCGCGAGATCATTCAGTACATCGGGGATAAAGACCCGACTACCCGTCGTATCTTCGAAGACATCCTGGCGCAGGAAGAGGAGCACGCGGACGATATGTCCGACCTGTTGCAAGGTCTTTGATTTCTGACACCCTCAAGGGGCCGCTTTAGCGGCCCCTTGCTATTTCCGCGCTTTCACCGCCGCCGGCGCCTTGCCTGCCTTCATCTGCTGCAACAACGGTGTGCACTGGTTCGGGTCATCCCCGCTGCTGGGCGCAATCAGCGCCAGCAACCCCGCCGCCGGCCCTGCCACCACCCCCAGCGCAACCATCCCTGCGCCACGCAACGCCAGCGGCAATGCCTGCACACCGGCGTTCGGCTTGGCGAACGGTCCGCGCACATACAGGGGGGAACGCAGCGAGAACAACCGCAGCCCTTTCGATTCCGGGGTGATGTTCAAATCCAGTTGCTCGGAAGCGAAATTCGCCGTGCCGTCGATGTAGATGATCGCGTTCTCGGTATCGAAGATGAACAGCCGCGTAGTCGCCAGGCCATCCTTGATGCCTACATCGGCTGCCGCACAGTTGATCTTCACGTCCTCGTCACCAAACAGCTTGCCGACCACATAGTTGCCTACGTTCAACCCGGCGATTTCCATCAGGCTACGGCTGATGGCGCCATCGTTGATCAGCATGCGCAGGTCGCCATTGGCGGTACCCAGCAAGGCGGCTACCGAGTTGCCACGGCCGCTGATGTCGGCGTCGCCATTGAGCTCACCAAAGCTGGTCTGCATTGGCGCAAAGGTGGGGAACAGTTGCTTGAGCTTGAAGCCCCGCGCAGTCAACTTCGCGCGCCCCTGCAAGGGCACGCTTCGCCCGTCCAGGCGGATGTTGGAGGCCAGGCTGCCGCCGGCCACGCCAAAGCGCAGGGGCTCCAGGCGCAACAGGCCGTCTTCGAGCACCACATGGGCCGACAGGTCAGTGAACGGCAGTTGCGCGCTGTGCACGATGCGCTTGCCAGCAAAGGTGACATCAGCGTCCATTGCCCGCCAACGCTCGGTGCGAAACGCCTCCACTGGCAGCACCTTGCCTGCAGGCTGCTTGCTGGCACCGCCGCGGGCCTTCTGTTCGGCATTGGAGTCGGCACCGATCAGCGGCGCCAGGTCCTTGAACAGCAACTGGTTCGATACCAGGTTGCCGGACAGTCTGGGCCGTGGCTGGCTGGCAACGAAGGCCAGGTCCCCATGGATATCGCTGTCGCCGATCTTGCCGTTGAAGCCCTGGTAATTGAACGACGCCCCTTGCGCCGCCTGCAGGTTGGCGCGTAGGTGGCCGTCGGTGGAATAGGCCGGGGTGTCAGGCAAGGTGACGCCGGTCAATGGGTAGAGGTTGCCCAGGCTGGCACCCGACAAACGCAGGCGCAGGTCGAGGGCACCAAGGTTGCGCGGGTCGGTGAGGGTGCCGGCGAGCACCACATGGGTGTCGGCGATGCGCACGTCGGCCTGCAGCGGGAACGGCTGGCTGGCGTCCTGCAGGGCCAGCAGGCCACCGATCTTGCCGGTGCCGGACACTGGCTGGCCTTTGTAGCGGCCCTGGGCCTTGAGGCCGAAGGCATAGTCCTGCGCACCGCCGGCCTTCTCGGCGCTGGCCTTGCCGACAATTTCACTGAACGGGATTGGTTTGCCAAGCGGGTCGATCTGCACCTTCATGCTGGTTTTCAGGGTCTGGTCGTCGAAGCTGACGTTGCCTTGGTCAAAGCCGATGGCGCCGATGTCCAGCTGCCATTTGGAAGGTTCGGCGTTTTCATCCTTGGGGCCGAAGTCGAAGACCCAGTTGGCGCGGCCATCGGCCAGGCGAGTGAGGCTGGCAGTGGGCTTGGTGAGGTTGATGCGGGGTATGCTGATCTGCTGGAACACCAGCGGCAGCGGCGCCAGGCGAAACTCCACGCGCTCAAGGCCGACCATCTTCGGCTCCTTGAGCCACTCGGGGTTGCCCAGCGTCAGGTCTTCGGCAATGAAGTGCGGCCAAGGCACCCAGGCACGCCAACCGCCCTCTTCGGGCTCGGTACGCCAGTGCACGGCGAGGTTGCCGTTGATCGCGAAGGGCCGATGCAAGGCTTCGGAGACCTTCTCGTTGAGCAGTGGCTTGACGCGGTTCCAGTCGAAGGTGGCAATTACTACCACCAGGATCGCCAGCACGGTAAGCAGGCTGGCGAGGGTCCAGACGAGGATTCTGGCGGGACGCGTCATTGCGTAATTCTCCTTGCGGCATGACAGAAAACAGGCGCTGCGATGGCCTCAATAACTCCGACTGATGAAAACCCGTGAGGTTTTATCAATGGCGCCATGATAGCGAAGTTTTTCCTGGCCCTTTGCTCAGGAATGTGTCGCGCCAGACTGCACATGTTACCCACCGCCAACAGGGGCCGGTGGTTGCCTGAATGGCTGCAAGGTCCGGAATAGAGGCACTGCAACCCTCTATCAATATGGTCGATTGTTACCATTACCCGTATGAACTTCTCTCTGGCGTTACGCGGCGTAGCATTGGCTTCGTACCCACTT
This sequence comes from Pseudomonas sp. CGJS7, assembly GCF_036961695.1. Classification (NCBI taxonomy): domain Bacteria; kingdom Pseudomonadati; phylum Pseudomonadota; class Gammaproteobacteria; order Pseudomonadales; family Pseudomonadaceae; genus Pseudomonas; species Pseudomonas sp. CGJS7. The sequence continues at coordinate 7,753 of NZ_JBAMDI010000070.1, forward strand.
TCCAGCCCCCGAGAGGAGCACCGAAATCATGAAACGCCATCTGCTGACCCTGACCCTGTCCCTTCTGGCCGCCAACGCTTTCGCCCTGCCGGCGTCCGAGCAACACCTGACGTCCGAAGCGCGCTCCAGCGCAGCCGAAATCGCCCAGCCGCTGAACACCGTAGCTGAAGGCGGCTCCGATCGCCTGATCGAACGTTCTGGCCGTGTTGCCGAAGGTGGCTCCGATCGCCTGATCGAACGTTCTGGCCGCGTTGCTGAAGGTGGCTCCGATCGCCTGATCGAACGTTCTGGCCGTGTTGCCGAAGGTGGCTCCGATCGCCTGATCGAACGTTCTGGCCGTGTTGCCGAAGGCGGCTCCGATCGTCTGATCGAACAAGCTGGCCGTGTCGCTGAAGGTGGCTCGGATCGCCTGGTTGAACTCAGCCGTATGAGCTGATCGCCATGGCCGAAAAGAACAACTTCTGTCACAACGCTTGCTCCCCTCCAGGCCCGGTCCATTGACCGGGCTTTGTTTTTTTATCTAGAGTGCCCAGCCTGACCGTTACAGAAGCCCGCACCATGCTGCCGCGCGCCGAACAGAAGCTACAGACCCGCCAGGCCCTGCTCGATGCCGCCTGCCTGCTCATGGAGAGTGGCCGTGGTTTCGGCAGTATCAGCCTGCGCGAGGTGGCGAAGACAGCTGGCATCGTGCCGACCGGCTTCTATCGGCATTTCTCCGACATGGACGCCCTGGGCCTGGCACTTGTCGCCGAAATCGACACCACCTTCCGCCAGACCATCCGCCTGGTGCGCCAGAACGAATTCGAACTGGGCGGCATCACCGACGCCTCGGTGCGCATCTTCCTCGACGTGGTAGCCGCCCACCGCGCGCAGTTCCTGTTCCTGGCCCGCGAGCAGTACGGCGGTGCACAGGCCGTGCGCCAGGCCATTGCCCGCCTGCGCCAGGATATCAGCGACGACCTTGCCACCGACCTTGCGCGCATGAAGCGCTGGCAACACCTGGACAGCGCCGCGCTTGCGGTGATGGCCGACCTGGTGGTGAAGACCGTGTTCGCCACCCTGCCCGAGCTTATCGACAACCCGGAAGCGGGTTATCCACAGGCCCTGACGCCGCAGGAAAAGATCACCCAGCAATTGCGCTTCATCTTTGTCGGGGCGCGGCATTGGCAGGGGCTCGGCAACCCAGGCTACTGAAAACCCCACTTCTGCTACCATGGCGCCCTGCCCGACAGCGACGAGCGCCCAAATGTCCGACCCCTGCCCCACCCTGCCCGAACTGGCCCGCTTCAACCAGCACTTCGCCGAACGCATCGTGCCGCTGTGGCAAGGCCCGGGCTGGAACGCCGACATGGCCCTGCCCTACGAAGCGCTGGACGCCCAGCACCAACCGTTGCCGGTGCAGCGCTACCGGGCCATGGCCTGTGCACGCCAGCTGTACGTGTTCAGCAGCCGTATCGGCCAACCGGGCGCCGCCGAACGCGCCGCAGCCCTGTTTCGCTCGCTGCAAAAGCACTTCCACGATGCCGAGCACGGGGGCTGGTTCTACAGCATCGACGCCCACGGCAAGCCGCTGGACCGGCGCAAGGACCTGTATACCCACGCCTTCATCGTGTTCGCCTGCGCGCACTACTGGGGCAAAGTGCGCGAAAACCTGGTGGAGTCCACGTTGAATGCCGCGCTGGACATCATCGACCAGCAGTTCGCCCGTGACGATGGCCTGTACGAAGCCTGCCTGGGCGAAGACTGGGCCAACCTCGGCAGTGGCCCGCTGCAGAATCCGCAGATGCACCTGGCCGAAGCGTTCCTGCAGGTACTGGCTGTGCGTGACGACGAACATGTCCGCCAGTCGCTGCTGCAATTGTGTCAGGCGCTCGAGGCGCATTTCATTGAACCGGCCCATGGCCTGATGCTGGAAAAGCCACGCGGGGCTGTGGATAACTGGTTCGAGCCTGGGCACCAGTTCGAGTGGTTCTATCTGCTGCATACCTCCCCGCTGCTGCGTGACACGCCGCTGCACGCGTCGATAGACCGGGCCTTCGGCTTTGCCGAGCAATTCGGGGTGAAGGATGCGGCCGTACTGGCCATGCTGAATGTGGATGGCCGGGTGCTTGATGCCTCCCAGCGTATCTGGGCGCAGGCCGAGTACCTGCGGGCGCTTACATTGCGTGAAGGCAGTGAAGCAAAGCTCGCGGGGCAGTTAGGCGCCCTTTCAGCGCGGTTCCTGCGTGACGCCGGCTGGTATGAGTGCCGAGGGGGTGACGGCGCGGTGAGCAGGGATGACATGCCATCGACCACGCCTTATCACTTGGCTACCTGCCTGGAAGGGCTGAATCAGGCGAACTTCTGACTGTCCATACAACGAACCTGTCAGGGGTGAGCGTTTCCCTCTGCCGGAAGCATCTCCCCACGCCTATGTTGGTGCTCCTTTCTCGAACGTTCAGGAGTAACCAACATGGAAGCAGAAGCCTTCAAGGCATTTGTCGAAGAGCAGATCAACCGAGCGGCACAGAAGATAATCGATCACGGCCACCGCTATGACGAGCACTCCCATGGCAAACTCAGCTACCTGCTAAGCCTGCGCCGTGTCATCAATTGCAAAGCAACGGCCGAGGACATGGGCCGGCATGACGCCATCAACGATGTCCTTCAAGCGTTAGGCATCATCCCTAAAGAAAGAACCGGCTTTTACTATATCAACTGAGCGATGCGTTGCTCCGCGAACCGGATCTTTCCGGTTCGCGCCTCGTGCTTAGCCTTTTGATCGGTCGATCGAGAACCCTGCCCAGTCCTGGCTCACCGGCATCAGTTCAAGGCTGTTGATATTGATGTGCGCCGGCTGGTTGAGGATCCAGAAGATGGTCTCGGCAATATCCTGTGGCTGAATCGGCTCCGCACCCGCGTAGGTAGCATCGTACTTGGCCTGGTCACCCCCGAAGCGCACCAGCGAGAACTCGCTCTCGCACAGGCCCGGCTCGATGTTGCTCACACGCACGCCGGTACCGCGCAGGTCGCAACGCAGGCTCAGCGAGAACTGGCCGACGAAGGCCTTGGTGCCGCCATACACGTTGCTGCCCGGGTACGGATAGTTGCCCGCCACCGACCCGACGTTCAGGATCGACGCGCCGCGGCCATGGGCGATGAGCCGTGGCAGCAGCAGGCGAGTGGTGTACATCAGGCCCTTGATGTTGGTGTCGACCATGGTTTCCCAGTCGTCCAGGCTGCAGTTCTGCGCAGCATCCACACCCAGTGCCAAGCCGGCGTTGTTGACCAGACCGCGAATCTTTTCAAAGCCGGCCGGCAGATTGGCAATAGCCTGCTCCATGGCCTTGCGGTCACGCACGTCCAGCACCAGGCCATGCACTTCGGTCTTGGCCGACAGTTCAGCGCACAGGGCATCCAGGCGCTCTTTGCGGCGCCCAGTGAGTACCAGCTTCCAGCCGGCTTCTGCGAAGCGGCGGGCGGTGGCCTCGCCGAAACCGGAAGTCGCGCCAGTGATGAATACGGTGGACGTCATGCTGTGTTCCTCACGGTAGGTTGTCATGGCAGCTTTGCAGCATGCCCGCGCCTGGCCTTGGCAGCAAGCCGTTCAGGGGCTGTTCATTTTTTGTTCATATTCTGCAAACCCTTGCGGCAGAGGGCTCGCCGCCAGGTATACGCATGTTATCCACAAGGCTTTCCCCACGGATTGGGGGCAACTTGTCCACTGCACGGAACCCTTTCAGCAGGTTGTGGTCGGTGGATATCTTGGCGATGATGGCGCAAGGCTTTCAAACATGCCGCCTGCAGCGGTCTGTCCAAGGTTTTTACACAGAGTTATCCACAGGATTGGCACTGCACTTGAAGCGCACGCAGAGATTTTGAAAGCTTGGGAAAATCATCCACAACGGAGATATGAACAAAAAATGATCAAATCGCTACAGGGCTTGATACTCAAGGCCTTGAGCGATATGCCACCATGTTTTCCACAGGCGGCTCCACACTATCCGTGGAAAAGAGTTGGCCTGTGGAAACAATGGCTTGCGAAGGAATATGGGTGTGTTTAGGGAGAAGGGAACGACAAGTTTTCCACATTGAGAAGGGGGCTGCATCGCAGCCCCTGCATACAACTCAGTGCCCGCCCAGATAAGCGTTACGCACTTCCTCATTGACCAACAGTTCCTGCCCGGTCCCGGTCATGCGAATCTGCCCGTTGACCATCACATAGGCCCGGTCCGACAGTTTCAGCGCATGGTTGGCGTTCTGCTCCACTAGGAAGATGGTCATCCCGGTCTTGGCCAGCTCTCGCAAAGTCGAGAAGATCTGCTTGACCACGATCGGCGCCAGCCCCAGCGAGGGCTCGTCCAGCAACAGCAACTTCGGCCGGCTCATCAGCGCCCGGGCAATCGCCAGCATTTGCTGCTCGCCACCGGACATGGTCATGGCCCGCTGGTTACGCCGCTCCTTCAACCGCGGGAACAGCTCGTACATACGCTGCATGTCTTCGTCGGCATGCTTGTCGCCGATGGGGATGGTACCCATCATCAGGTTTTCCTCGACGGTCATGTCGGGAAACACCCGGCGCCCCTCCGGCGACTGGGCAATGCCGTTGGAGGCGATGTAGTGCGAGGATTTGCGGGTAATGTCGGTGCCGCGGTACACGATATGCCCGGATGCCGCCCGCGGCTGGCCGAAAATCGACATCAGCAGGGTCGACTTGCCGGCACCGTTGGCGCCGATCAGGCTTACCGTCTCGCCCTCGTTGATGTGCATCGAGACTTTCTTCAGTGCCTGGATCGGCCCATAGAACACGTCCAGGTCTTTCAGCTCGAGAATGGGTGCACTCATACCAGTTCCTCTTCGTCTGCACCCAGGTAGGCGGCAATCACCGTCGGGTTGTGGCGGATGTCCTGCGGCGCACCTTCGGCAATCACGTTGCCGTGGTCCAGCACCACGATATGGTCGGAGATGCTCATGACCATGCCCATGTCGTGCTCGATCAGCACCACAGTGATGTCGTGCTCGTCACGCAGCACACGGATCATGCGGCTGAGTGCCTCGGTTTCCTGCGGGTTAAGGCCCGCCGCCGGTTCGTCCAGGCAGATGATCTTCGGCCGCGTGCACATGGCCCGGGCGATTTCCAGACGCCGCTGCTGGCCGTACGACAGCTCGCCGGCCAGGCGGTTGGCGCAATCAACCAGGTCCACCACTTCCAGCCAGTAGAAGGCGTGGTCCAGTGCATCGCTTTCGGCCTTGCGGTAGGCCTTGGTGTTGAGCACCCCGGCCAGCAAGTTGCGGTTGACCCACATGTGCTGGGCCACCAGCAGGTTCTCCACCACCGACATTTCCTTGAACAGGCGAATGTTCTGGAAGGTGCGCGCCAGGCCGGCGCGATTGACCAGGTGGGTACCGCCGAACATCTTGTAGTACATACGGTTGGCAAAGCGCGCAGGCGACACGAAGTCGGCCGCCTGGAAGCGTTCGCCGAGCAGTTGGATGACGTTGGTGTGGCTGCCGCGCACGTTCAGTTCGATACGTCCGCCACTGGCCTTGTAAAAGCCGGTCAGGCAGTTGAACACCGTGGTCTTGCCGGCGCCGTTGGGGCCGATCAGGGCAAAGATCTGGTTGCGCCGGACCTTCAGGCTGACGTCGCTGAGCGCCTTGATGCCACCGAACTGCATCATCAGGTTGTCGACCGAGAGAATGATATCGTCGCTCATGGCGCCACTCCTTTACGTGGGGTCACACCGGTACGGCTGATACGGATCAGCCCACGCGGTCGCCAGATCATCATCAGCACCATCAGCACGCCGAACAGCAGCACCCGGTACTCGGAGAAGCTGCGCAGCAGTTCCGGCGCCACGGTCAGCACGAACGCCGCGATGACCACACCCACGGTCGAGCCCATGCCACCCAGCACGACGATGGCGAGGATCAGCGCCGACTCGAAGAATGTGAATGACGACGGGTTGACGAAGCCCTGGTAGGTGGCGAAGAACACCCCCGCCAGACCGGCAGTCGAGGCGCCCAGGGTAAAGGCCGACAGCTTGACCAGCACGTGGTTCAGGCCCATCGAACGGCAGGCGATCTCGTCTTCGCGCAGCGCTTCCCAGGCCCGGCCGACCGGCATGCGAGTCAGGCGATGCTTGATGTACAGCACTGCCAGCACGACCAAGAACAGCACCGCGTAGATGAACACGAACTTGAGGCTGGCGTTGTACTCGAAGCCGAAGAACTCGTGGATCGGCACCCCGCCATCCTTGGCCCGGCGGCCGAACTCAAGGCCGAAGAAGGTGGGTGAAGGTGCCGGCATGCCGTTGGGGCCACCGGTGAACGATAGCCAGTTGTTCAGCACCAGGCGGATGATCTCGCCAAAGCCCAGTGTCACGATCGCCAGGTAGTCACCGTGCATGCGCAACACCGGGAAGCCGAGGATGCACCCCGCCAGCGCTGCAGCGATGGCCGCCAGCGGCAGCACGCTCCAGAAGCCCAGCCCCAGGTACTGGTAACCCAGCGCCAGGCCGTAGGCACCGATGGCATAGAACGCCACGTAACCCAGGTCGAGCAGGCCGGCCAGGCCGACCACGATGTTCAGGCCAAGGCCCAGCAATACGTAGATCAGGCCGAGGATGACCACGGTCAGCAGGTACTTGTTGGCGAAGATCGGGAAAATGATGGCAATCACGATCAGCGCGGGGATGATGTAACGCAGACGCGACTTGTAGTCCGGTGCGGTCACATGCACGCCCGAGCCACCGCTGTCGAAGCCCAGGAGCATGCGCTGCCCGGGGGCAGTCTGCAGGAACAGGCTGAGCAGGAAGCGCCCCACCATCACACCGCCGACCAGCCAGGCCACGCGGCGCGGCTCGGCATTGAAGGTGTAGCCGTCGAGCACCACACCAACGACCGGGCCAAACACGATAAGTGCCAGCAGGCCAGCGACAATGGTCTCCAGCAGGCTGCGTTTAAGGTCGAAACCCTTGGTTTCGCTAACAGAGGCAGTTTTGGCAACGGACATGTTCACACCTTAGCCACGAGCGGGCGACCCAGCAGGCCTTGTGGGCGGAAGATAAGGATCATCACCAGCAGCGAGAAGCTGAACACATCCTTGTAGTCGGAGTTGATCAGGCCTGAGAACAGCGACTCGGAAATACCCAGGATGATCCCGCCGAGCATGGCCCCCGGCAGCGAGCCGATACCCCCGAGCACTGCGGCAGTGAACGCCTTGATACCGATGATGAAGCCGGCGTAGAAGTCGAAGGTGCCGTAGTTCATGGTGATGAGCACGCCGGCCAGGGCGGCCATCACTGCACCGATGACGAACACGTAGGAAATCACCCGGTCGGTGTTGATACCCAGGATCGAGGCCATCTTGCGGTCTTGCTGGGTAGCACGGCACATGCGGCCGAGCTTGGTGTACTTGATCACGTAGGTCAGCAGGCCCATGCCGACAAAGGCCGCCACCAGGATGAAGATCTTGGTATATGTCAGTTGCACGAAGCCGGACCCGACTTCGACACGCATGGCGCCTTCCAGCAGGGTTGGCACGCCTTGCTGGCGGGCGCCCTGGCTGATCTGTGCATAGTTCTGCAGGATCAGCGAAATGCCGATGGCACTGATCAGCGGTGCCAGGCGGGTAGAGTTACGCAGCGGTTTGTAGGCGATGCGCTCGATGGTGAAACCATAAACGCCGGTGACGACGATGGTGAACAACAAGGTGCCCAGCATCAGCAGGGGGAACGATTCGACACCGAAGTAAGCCAGCAATGCCAGGCTGATCGCCGCGAGGTAAGCGGAGATCATGTACACCTCGCCGTGCGCGAAGTTGATCATGCCGATAATGCCATAGACCATTGTGTAGCCGATGGCGATCAGGCCATAGACCGACCCGAGGGTCAGGCCGTTGACCAGTTGCTGCAGGAAAATACCATCCATAACGCAATCTCACCTGATTGAGATTGCACGAGCGCCGACCACGGCGCGGGCCACCTGTGCGGGGCCCTCGCAGCGCAGAACTGTGCAGATCTACGAATAAAGACAGGTACCGCGGGGCTTGGGCCCGAGCAACCGCCCGGGCCGCGGGCCGTTGTTATTTTTGTTTTTCCAGCTGGTGGTATTTACCGGTCTTGTCCCACTGGTAGACCACGTAGTCGGAGACGGTCAGGTCGCCCTTGCTGTCCCACTTCTTCTCACCCATGACGGTCTGCACCGGGTTGGCCTTGAGCCACTTGGCAGCGTCCTCGCCCTTGTTCGACTTCGCGCCATTGAAAGCGGCAGCCAGAGCCTGCAGCGAAGCGTAGGCGTACAGGGTGTAGCCCTCAGGTTCGGTGCCGGCCTTGCGGAACTCCTCCACCACCGCCTTGCTGTCTGGCAGCAGGCGCGGGTCGGCACCGAAGGTCATGTACACGCCGTCAACGTATTGCGCGCCGCCGGCGGTAGACACCAGTTCGTCGGTGACGATGCCATCATCGGACATGAACTTGACGTCCTTCAGGCCCTGCTCGCGCAGCTGGCGTACCAGCGGGCCGGCTTCCGGGTGCAGGCCGCCGAAGTAGACCACGTCGGCACCGGTAGAGCGGATCTTGGTGACCACCGCGCTGAAGTCTTTCTCGCCACGGGTCAGGCCTTCGTACAGCACAGGCTTCACGCCGCGTTTTTCCAGCTGCGCCTTGGTCGCGTCGGCCAGGCCCTGACCGTAGGTGTCCTTGTCGTGCAACACCGCGACCTTCTTGCCCTTGAGCACGTCGACGATGTAATCGCCAGCGACGATACCCTGCTGGTCGTCACGGCCGCACATGCGGAACATGGCGCTCAGGCCGCGCTCAGTGACCTGTGGGTTGGTGGAACCTGGGGTGATGGCGATCACGCCCGCCTCGTCATATACCTCGGAGGCCGGGATCGTGTTGGAAGAACAGAAGTGGCCCACCACGCCAATCACCTTGTCCTGATCGACCAGGCGGTTGGCCACGGCCACGGCTTGCTTCGGCTCACAGGCGTCATCGCCTTTGACCAGGACGATTTTCTCGCCATTCACGCCACCGGCGGCGTTGATCTTGTCGGCCGCTGCCTGCGCACCTTTCATGTACTGCTCGCCAAACGCTGCGTTTGCCCCGGTCATGGGGCCCGCTACACCGATCTTGACGTCGGCCTGAACATACGAAGAAACACCCAGTGCCGTAGCCACGGCCAGAGCCAGGAAACCTTTCTTGTAAAACGTCTGCGACATGAGGTGGTGCTCCTAGAGTTTTTTTGGTTGGCACTACAACTTCTCAGCCCGGTACTCAGAGCAAGGGCCGTGCCATCGGTTTTGTCTTCCGGGAAAACACACTGTGAAGGGTGCCTGCAGGCGACGGGCGGCCTTTTCTTTATTGAGCGTGCAACCGTCTGCCACGCGGCAGGCGCCACCACACGTACAGACAAGGAGCAACCGTCGAGTGCCATCATTGCAACCCTGGCAAGTGTTTACGTGCAACCGCCCTGTAACAGCGGACGTCACCGAACTGCACACCGCTGGTGCGCGACTGCTACAGGCGGCACCGTTTCAAGGCTAGCTGGTGCACGGAAAAACACCTCTGTTTTGGCTGTTTCGGCCTCTTCACGGGCACGCCAGCTCCCACAATAGGAGCAGGTCCCCGCACCGTGTAGGAGCGGGCTTGCCCGCGAAGAGGCCGGAACAACCACACAAGGTGGAAAAGGCTGGCACAATGTCCGCCAATCGCCGCTTCCGGAGCCCCCTTGATGAGCGAAAGCGCATTCGCCGAGCGCATCGTGCACAACCTGCTCGACACCGACTTCTACAAACTCACCATGATGCAGGGTGTGCTGCACAACTACCCGGACGCCGACGTCGAATGGGAATTCCGCTGCCGCAACGGTGAGGACCTGCGCCCCTACCTCGGCGAAATTCGCAATCAGCTCGAACGGCTTGCCGACCTCACCCTGGACGATGGCCAGCTGGCCTTCCTCGAACGCATCAGCTTCCTCAAGCCCGACTTTTTACGCTTTCTGCGCCTGTTCCGCTTCAATCTGCGTTACGTGCACGTCGGCATCGAAAATGATCAGCTGTTCCTGCGCCTGAAAGGTCCGTGGCTGCATGTGATCCTGTTCGAAGTGCCGCTGCTGGCCATCATCAGCGAAGTACGCAACCGCAATCTGCACCCGCACATGCGCCTGGCCGAGGCGCGGGATCAGTTGTACCGCAAGTTCGACTGGCTGCGTGCGCATGCCAGCGACGACGAGCTGGCCGAACTGCAGGTGGCCGACTTCGGCACCCGCCGGCGCTTTTCCAGCCGCGTGCAGGAGGAAGTGGCAAGGGTGCTGCGCGACGACTTCCCCGGCCGTTTTGTCGGCACCAGCAACGTCGACCTGGCATGGAAACTGGATATCAAGCCGCTGGGCACCATGGCCCACGAGTGGATCATGGCCCACCAGCAGCTCGGCCCACGGCTGATCGACAGCCAGATCGCTGCGCTGGACTGCTGGGTACGCGAGTACCGCGGCCTGCTCGGCATCGCCCTGACCGACTGCATCACCATGGATGCCTTCCTCGGCGATTTCGACCTGTACTTCGCCAAGCTGTTCGACGGCCTGCGCCATGATTCGGGCGAGCCGGTAGCCTGGGCGGAGAAGGCCATTGCCCATTACCAGAAACTGGGTATCGACCCGATGACCAAGACGCTGGTGTTTTCCGACGGCCTCAACCTGACCCGCTCGCTGGAAATTTTCCGCGCCCTGCGCGGACGCATCAACGTCAGCTTTGGCATCGGCACCAACCTGACCTGCGACATCCCAGGTGTGGCACCCATGAACATCGTGCTTAAAATGACCGACTGCAACGGCGCGCCGGTGGCCAAGATTTCTGATGAAGCCGCCAAGACCCAGTGCCGCGACGAGAACTTCGTCGCCTACATGCGTCACGTATTCAAAGTCCCCAGCAAGGAGTAACCCATGCAAGCGGTTCAGCAAGAGATTGCCCAGGCGCTGAAGGTACAGCCGCCGTTCGCCGACGCGGCAGCGCTCGAGGCCGAAGTCGCCCGACGGGTGGCGTTCATCAAGGACTGTCTGGCCAATGCTCGACTCAAGACCTTGGTGCTGGGCATCAGCGGTGGCGTCGACTCACTGACTGCCGCCCTGCTCGCCCAGCGCGCCATCAACGAGCTGCGCGCCGAGACCGGCGACAAGGCCTACACCTTCATTGCCGTGCGCCTGCCGTACCAGGTACAGCATGACGAGCATGACGCCCAGGCATGCCTGGATGTGATCAAGGCAGATGAAGTTCACACGGTGGATATCGCCCCGGCAGTGCGTGCATTGGCAGCCGAAGTGGCGGCGTTGAAGAATGGCTCGCCGACGTTGGTGGACTTCGTGGTGGGCAACGTCAAGGCACGTACCCGAATGGTCGCCCAGTACACCATCGCTGGCGCCCGCGCAGGTCTGGTGATAGGAACCGACCACGCCGCCGAGGCGGTGATGGGCTTCTTTACCAAGTTTGGTGATGGTGCCTGCGACCTGGCGCCGTTGAGTGGGCTGGTGAAGAATCAGGTGCGGGCGATTGCGCGCAGCTTCGGTGCGCCGGAGTCACTGGTGGAAAAGGTGCCAACGGCCGACTTGGAAGACCTGGAGCCGGGCAAGCCGGACGAGGCGTCACATGGCGTGACCTACGCGCAGATCGATGCCTTCCTGCATGGGCAGCCGGTTGACCAGGCAGCGTTCGACATCATCGTCGCCACCTACCGCAAGACCCAGCACAAGCGCGAACTGCCGTTCGCTCCTTGATAAGTGGCCTGCAGGAGCGGGTTCACCCGCGAATACGAGGGTGAACCCACCGACGCATTCGCGGGTGAACTCGCTCCTGCAGGGTTCGCCGTCAGCCTTTGATTACTTGACGATGACCTTGCCTTTCATCATCGAGATGTGGCCCGGGAAGGTGCAGAAGAAGCTGTAGTCACCACCGGCTTCCAGCTTGGAAGTGTCGAACTTCACTTCGGTTTCTTTCTCAGGCGCGCCGATCATCTTGGTGTGGGCGATGATCGCGGCGTTGTCAGCCTTCAGGTAGTCCTTATCCAGACCCTGGCTCATGCCTTCGGTGGCAATGGCCTGCATGTCGGCAGTCTTGCTGATCACCAGGTTGTGGCCCATGACGTTCTTCGGCAGGTTGCCAGAGTGGGTCAGTTTGACGGTGAATTCCTTGCAGCTCTTGTCGACAGTGAATTCCTTGCTGGTGTAGGACATCTGGTCAGTCGAGTCGACAGTGACCGAGCACTCGGCGGCGAAGACAGAAGCGCTGGCGAGGGTCAGCAGGGATACCGCTACAGCTTTCGCAAACATCATGAATCTCCTTGGCAGGGTTTTATCAATTGCGAGACTGCCTGAAACCGTTCAGCCCCTTGCTGATATGGGTCAAGGGGGCGTCAAGAGGCCAGCCAGTAGAATTGTTCAATGGATTGTATACAACAAATCTAAGGGCACATCATGCCCTTTTATTGGACGATGAGACAACCTCTCATTTAGGAGCAATACCAAATGCCCATCTCCAACTTCCTCAATAGCCTGCTCGCCGCCTACGCCCACGGGGCCACAGGAGCCATCTGCGAATTCTCCCGGCCAGAATGAACCGGCCTTGGAAGTGACCGGCATGCGCCGTAACCTGTGCGCCTCAGTGACAGGAGATGAGCAATGCCCGTACGTTCCGTTTGTGTGTTCTGCGGCGCCAGCATGGGCGCCAACCCTGCCTACCGTGAAGCAGCCGTCGCGCTGGGCCAGGCCATTGCCCGCCGTGGCTTGACCCTGGTGTATGGCGGTGGCGCGGTCGGCTTGATGGGTGTGGTGGCCGACGCGGCCATGGCGGCCGGTGGCGAAGTGGTCGGGATCATCCCGCAGAGCCTGCTGGACGCTGAAGTCGGCCACAAGGGCCTGACCCGCCTGGAAGTGGTGGATGGCATGCATGCGCGCAAGGCCCGCATGGCCGAGCTGAGCGATGCCTTCATTGCCTTGCCGGGTGGGCTGGGTACGCTGGAGGAACTGTTCGAAGTGTGGACCTGGGGGCAGCTGGGCTATCACGCCAAGCCGCTCGGGCTACTGGATGTGAACGGCTTCTACGACAAGCTGGGCGGGTTCCTCGACCATATCGTCGAAGAAGGTTTCGTGCGCCCGCAACACCGGGCGATGTTGCTGCTGGGGCAGCAGCCGGACGAGCTGCTGGACGGGATGGACAGCTTTGTGGCGCCGGTCGCGCCTAAGTGGGTCGACAAGCAGCCTGATTGACCCAGATGGATGGGCCGAACACTGACCCTGTAGGAGCGGGTTCACCCGCGAATCGATAGTGGATCTACCGACGCATTCGCGGGTGAACCCGCTCCCACAGGGCTCTATGTAGCCTTCAAGATCAGCGGGGAATGACAGGCTGACGCGGCTTCTTGTTGCCCTTGCCGCCCTTGCTCGCCTCTTTGCGCTCCTTGGCCGCCTGCTGGTTACGCGCAAACGCTTCGGCCTTGGCCTTCTCGCGCTTGTCCCACGGCTTGCTGCCATCACTGCCACGCGGCGGCAGGCCGGTGTGCTGGGTGAGGATCTTCTGATCCTTGCCCACCTTGTGGCTACCTGCAGGGGTCGAGTTCTTCCGGCGCGCGCTCTGATAAGTATCGGTCTGCGGCTGGTGCAGCGGGATCAGTTGGTGCTTGCCCGGCCCGATCAGGTCGGCGCGGCCCATTCGCTGCAGCGCTTCACGCAGCATCGGCCAGCCCTTCGGGTCGTGATAGCGCAAGAACGCCTTGTGCAGACGGCGTTGCTCGTCGCTCTTGACGATCTCCACCCCTTCGCTCTTGTAGGTCACCTTGCGCAGCGGGTTCTTGCCTGAGTGGTACATGGCCGTGGCCGAGGCCATTGGCGACGGGTAGAACGCCTGTACCTGGTCGGCGCGGAAGCCGTTGCCCTTCAGCCACAGGGCCAGGTTCATCATGTCTTCGTCGGTGGTACCGGGGTGCGCGGCAATGAAGTACGGGATCAGGTACTGCTCCTTACCCGCTTCTTTCGAGAACTTCTCGAACATGCGCTTGAAGCGGTCGTAGGTGCCGATACCCGGCTTCATCATCTTGTCCAGCGGGCCACGCTCGGTGTGCTCCGGGGCAATCTTCAGGTAGCCGCCAACGTGGTGGGTGACCAGTTCCTTGACGTACTCCGGCGATTCCACTGCCAGGTCGTAGCGCAGGCCGGAAGCAATCAGGATCTTTTTCACACCCGGCAAGGCACGGGCCTTGCGGTACAGCTCGATCAACGAGCTGTGGTCGGTATTGAGGTTTTCGCAGATGCCCGGGAACACGCACGACGGTTTGCGGCAGTGCTTCTCGATCTCGGGGCTTTTGCAGGCGATGCGGTACATGTTGGCAGTCGGCCCGCCAAGGTCCGAGACCACGCCGGTGAAGCCCGGCACCTTGTCACGCATCTCTTCGATTTCGTGCAGGATCGACTCGTGCGAGCGGTTCTGGATGATGCGGCCTTCGTGCTCGGTGATCGAGCAGAAGGTACAGCCACCGAAGCAGCCACGCATGATGTTCACCGAGAAACGGATCATCTCGTAGGCCGGGATGCGCTCCTTGCCATAGGCCGGGTGCGGCACACGGGCGTAAGGCATGCCGAACACGTAGTCCATTTCCTCGGTGCTCATGGGGATGGGTGGCGGGTTGAACCACACATCCACTTCACCATGCTTCTGCACCAGCGCGCGGGCGTTGCCCGGGTTGGTCTCCAGGTGCAGCACGCGGTTGGCATGGGCATAGAGCACCGGGTCGTTACGCACCTTTTCGAACGATGGCAGGCGGATCACCGACTTTTCCCGGGTCACGGCCGGGCTGTCGAGAATTTGCACCACCTTGGCTTCGTTCGGGTCTTCCTGGTCGCCCTTGGCCTGCTCGATGGCGCAGGCCTGGGTGTCCTGGGTGTTCACGTACGGGTTGATGATCTTGTCGACGCGCCCCGGGCGGTCGATACGGGTGGAGTCGATCTCGTACCAGCCCTGCGGGGTATCGCGGCGCACGAAGGCGGTGCCGCGTACGTCGGTGATGGTCTCGATCTTCTCACCGTTGGACAGGCGCTGGGCCACCTCGACCACCGCACGCTCGGCGTTGCCGAACAGCAGGATGTCGGCGCTGGCGTCGATCAGGATCGAGTGACGAACCTTGTCCTGCCAGTAGTCGTAGTGGGCGATGCGGCGCAGCGAAGCCTCGATGCCGCCGAGCACGATCGGCACATGCTTGTAGGCCTCCTTGCAGCGCTGGCTGTACACCAGGCTGGCACGGTCCGGACGGCTGCCGGCCAGACCACCCGGGGTGTAGGCATCGTCGGAACGGATCTTCTTGTCCGCGGTGTAGCGGTTGATCATCGAGTCCATGTTACCGGCGGCCACGCCGAAGAACAGGTTCGGTTCGCCGAGCTTCATGAAGTCGTCTTTTGACTGCCAGTTCGGCTGGGCGATGATGCCCACGCGGAAGCCCTGGGCCTCCAGCAGACGGCCAATGATGGCCATGCCGAACGACGGATGGTCGACGTAGGCATCACCGGTCACGATGATGATGTCGCAGGAATCCCAGCCGAGCAGATCCATCTCCTCCCTGCTCATTGGCAGGAAAGGTGCTGGCCCGAAGCATTCGGCCCAGTACTTGGGATAGTCGTAGAGTGGTTTGGCTGCTTGCATGTCAGTGACCGGTTCTGGTGTGCAGGGAAATCGCGGGCGCGGAATATAGCACAAATTTTGACCAAATCCGACTGGATTCGTGGGGATTGGTGGGCGGGGCGACGGTTGGGGGATGGACGTGGCAGGTGGTTGGGTTGAGGGGTGTAGTGGGGTTGCCAGGTGTTCGACAGAATCCTTGCAGCGCCTGTGAGATCAAGCGCCGCGCGGGCGGCGCTCGATCTCATAGGCGCTGAAACTGTTGCGGCGAACTCCTGGCGGCCTTCATGCAACCTGAAGCCAACCCCTCACTGCCTCATCCACAGCTCAGCATCATCCATCAGCGCCTTGGCCATCGCACTCAGGTAATGGGCAGCCCAGATCATCATCGGCTTCTCATCCATCAACCCGGTGATGGTCAGTTCGCGCACATAGCCCATCAACTCCGAAGACTGCTCGCGGGCGTCTCTACACTGGATCCCGGGCTCGATGCGGAACAACGGGTGGGGTAAACCCGCTCCCACAGGTACGGTGCAACTCTTGAAGCCTATGGTGAACCTGTAGGAGCGGGTTCACCCGCGAAAGGGCCAGCCCAGGCAATCAACGAAGCCTTACAGCAGGCCCCTGCCCCTGCATCGGGTTGTCTTCAAGAAAAGGGGGATCGTGGGGTGGATCGGGGCAAGGCGATTACTCACAGGAAAACCTGAGCCTGCTTAGACCGATGGCGATCGCGCCCCCTGCTGAGCGATCGCAATTCCTTCAGATTTTTACTGAATGTTTAGCCTATCCAACCCTGAGAAAGTGCTAACCAGCTAATTATTGGTGCTTTTTTCTTTATCTATTAAGAATTGTAGGAATCAACCTTCTAGTCTTAGTAAAAAATCCTACATTAACTTTCCTCAACAAATCCCGAGAAGATCTTGAACCCCAAAAAAAACAAGTGCTACAACAGTGACGCGCTGAAAGGCGCACTCAAACCAACTCTATAGGAGCATTAGCCATGGGACGTCGTCGTTCTGAAGTCCACACTCTGCAGATCCCACGCGTGATGAACTACACATTCACCGAGTCCGAGGTTGAATTTCTCAACCTTCTGTAAGTGACAAACCAGAAGGGGCTTAGCCCCTTCTGGCTCTACCAAGGAGCAGAACATGATCACCGAACGCGAGCTGAACATAGAAGAGGCCTACAACCGGCTGACAAGGCTGCATCATCACTTAGGGCTTCAATCGAAAACAGCACTATCAAAAAAGAGTAGCCTGGTCGCCACATGCCACTTATACGACAGCGCCTACAAAGAAGTTTCTTGCGGGGCAGGAAAAGGGGAACATTGCGAACTAGGAGCCCTTGCCGAGAGCCTAGAGCATTACTTCGTCGACAAGAGCACTCCACCACTCATCGAAAGCGACCAAATTTTGCAATCGATAGCCCCATTTGACGATTGGCTCCTAAAATCCATTCCCCCGGATTGCCGAATACCTTATTTCAGTCTTCAGGCATTGAACAGCTACGACGAAATAGCCATTCCCGCGATATTGATAGCACCTTCCTCCAGAAACATTGATGAAATCGAAAAAACTGCAGCGGGCTTTCTTTCCAAATATTCGACTAACTCTGGTACAGCACTTGGCTGCACGGAGAACGAGGCTCTGCTCCACGCCATCAATGAAACTATCGAACGTCACGCACTTTCTATGTACTACCTATCACTTTGTGGCCTGACTTCCCCACCCAAACTTTACCAACCTTCGAGTTCTTTTCTGGAAGAAACATTTGCCCATGATACCGAGCTTCTCCGCCGAGCCAAAAAACTAGAAATATACTTGACGCACGACTTCTACGAAGTTCCATTTTGCATTGCTGTTTCTCGTAGTAAAAAAGAAGGCTCACTCAGCAGCATTGGCTCCGGCAGCTCCATCAACCCCTCCATTGCAATGTACCGCGCCGTAACGGAACAGATTCAGTGCGAGCAGCTTTCTGGGGCCACAGAAAAACAAGAAGATCTCTCTGCTGAAAAAATGCTTACTCATTCAACCCGCCTTTCAGCACTTATACACCCATGCCCCACATATGCCGTACCCGCTTTTCACCCTCCGCATACCGATCTCAGCGTGCGCGGGCAAGTCAAGCGAACACTGATCAACTTGGAAAAACATAATAAGGTCGCATTCTATCGCACACTTTATGAGCACCCGAATCTCGCTACGGTTGTTCAGGTGTTCATACCCGGACTTGAACGCTTCCACCTGATCAGATCAGGTATTCCAGTCGCGCCACAGAGTGCACTCAAAGGCATAAGGCAATGACATGCAAATCTATAGAGGAATTCTCGCCGCCCTCGGCGCGACACTGCTCCTGAAAATCGCGACCGTCGTACCTGCTCTAGTCTTGGCCGACATCATTGACAACCTGGCCACCTCAGCCGCGTCTTCCCAGCTTCTGCTAGGAGCCTTCATATGCCTTGTCGCATTACAAGCCTCAATGACCCCTCTACAAGCCTGGTGCCTGGCGCGGCTTTGCCAGGAACGCGTGAAGCAACTTTCCATCCGCTGGTGCCGCGAATTGCTGGACAAGCGCTTCGAGGCCTATGGACAACTCCATGGCGGAACACTGGTAAAAGTACTGGATAGGGGCATTACCGCACAGGAGCGGTGGTTAGGCTTTCTGATTGGCTCGGCATGGCCGGTGCTAGCCGAAGCTGCAGTGCTGATAACGCTCTTCGCTTACCTGGGGGCTACTTCGGTATTGATCGGCCTCATCCCTTTGAGCCTGGCCTACCTGTGGGCCAACGATCGCCTGGTGCGCTGGCGCCGGCCACATATCGAGGCAGTGAACGCGCGCGAGGATGAACTGGCGGAACAATGGGTCGATACCTTCGCCAGCGCGGCAACGGTCAAACTGGAAAAGGCCGAGGATGCCGCAATGCTCCCGGTCAACCAGACACTTTCGCACTATGCCGACTCAGCAGTGCAGGTAGCTCACAGTGGGGGTTGGATTCAGAGCCTGCGCACCCTGTTCATAGGCCTGGGCAGTGGCGGTTTGCTCATGTGGGGTATCCATGATCAGGCTCTGGCAACACCGCAATTGAGCCTGGGCGAGCTGGTTGCTCTCTTCACCTTGGTGAGCGGATTGCTGGCAGGGGTTGCGCAACTTGCTGAGGCCTGGCGATTGCTAGACCAGTTTCGGCTAGACAAACGCAAACTCGAACACTGGCTCCAGCTCCCCTCGTTCGGCCCAGCATGCACTACTGAGGCGAAGTCCCAAGACAAGGACGCTGGCCTAAGCATCGCCCCGTGCCAGTTGAGCGCTCGAGATACTGTACAACTTCACATCGAAGAACCCTTGGTACTGCACAAAGGAGAACGGGTCGCACTGATCGGGCCCAGCGGATGTGGTAAATCGACACTTCTGCATACGCTGGCGGGAACGATATTCCCGTTGCGCAAGAATGTGCAGCTGCACGGCAGGTGCCTGGCGTCGCTCGACGCTAGTGAACAATTCAGTCGATTACGACTCTGCCCTCAGGATGCGCATTTCATACCCGGCCCCCTGCCCCGCGCGGTGCTGTTCGAGCAAGCTCATGATCGCGCTCAAATCGAACGATGGCTTGAACGGTTGGGCCTGAGCAAAGACTGGTACGAACTTGATCTGGATGCACGCGCAGAATCGATATCGGGCGGCGAAGCACGCAGGCTGACGCTGCTACGCCTTCTTAATCAGCCTGGGGAATTCAATTTCTTTGACGAACCCACAGCCGGGCTCGATGCCGCGTCGGCAGAGCGTACCTGGGACCTGTTGTTCGAAGCACTTAAAGGGCGAGGGCTGATTTGCGTGACGCATGATCAGAGCGCACTGTCGCGGTTTGACCGGGTGATCACCCTGAGCGAGGGGCGGATCATCAGCCAAGGGCAAACGAACATCGCTCAGATTTCAGAGCTAGCAGGCGCACCACAAACCTTGTAGGAGCGGCCTTGCTAGCTCAATGGGTTATTCATCATCATCAAAGTTGTACATCCCCGGCGCCAAGTTCTCGAACCGGGTGTACTTGCCGATAAACGCCAAACGCACGAAGCCGATGGGGCCGTTACGCTGTTTGCCGATGATGATTTCCGCCACGCCCTTGTGCTCGGTCTCGGGGTGGTACACCTCGTCGCGGTACACGAACATGATCACGTCGGCGTCCTGCTCGATTGCACCGGATTCACGCAAGTCGGAGTTCACCGGGCGTTTGTTCGGGCGCTGTTCCAGCGAGCGGTTCAGCTGCGAAAGGGCAATGACCGGGCAGTTGAATTCCTTGGCCAGGGCCTTGAGCGAGCGGGAAATCTCGGAAATTTCGTTGGTACGGTTGTCACCGGCCGACCCCGGAATCTGCATCAGCTGCAGGTAGTCGACCATGATCATGGCGATTTCACCATGCTCACGGGCCAGGCGGCGGGTACGCGCGCGCATTTCCGAGGGGCTGATACCCGCCGTATCGTCGATGAACAATTTTCGGTCGTTGAGCAGGTTCACTGCCGAGGTCAGGCGCGGCCAGTCGTCGTCATCCAGCTGACCGGAACGGACCTTGGTCTGGTCGATACGACCCAGAGACGAAAGCATACGCATGATCAGCGACTCCCCTGGCATCTCGAGGGAGAACACCAGCACCGCCTTGTCGGTCCGCAGTACGGCGTTTTCCACCAGGTTCATGGCGAAGGTGGTCTTACCCATCGACGGACGGCCGGCGACGATGATCAAGTCCGCCGCCTGCAGGCCGCTGGTCTTTTCGTCGAGATCGGTGTACCCGGTGGAAATACCGGTGATGTCGCTGTCGGAGTTGAACAGCGTATCGATGCGATCGATGGCCATGGTCAACAGTTCGTTGACGCCCACCGGGCCGCCGGTTTTTGGCCGCGCCTCGGCAATCTGGAAGATCTGCCGCTCGGCATCGTCGAGAATCTCGGCAGCGTTGCGCCCCTGCGGGTTGAACGCGTTGTCGGCGATGTCGGTACTGATGCTGATCAGCTGGCGCAACGTGGCCCGCTCGCGAATGATCGCGGCGTAGGCCTTGATGTTGGCCACCGAAGGGGTGTTCTTGGCCAGCTCGGCCAGGTAAGCCAAACCGCCGATCTGCGAGGACAGGCCTTCCTTGTCCAACTGCTCGTGCAGGGTCACCACGTCGAATGGCTGGTTGGCGTCGGCCAACTTGTGCACAGCGCGGAAGATCAGCCGGTGGTCATGCCGGTAGAAATCGCCGTCCGACACCTGGTCCAGCACCCGCTCCCAGGCATTGTTGTCCAGCATCAGGCCACCGAGCACGGCCTGTTCGGCCTCGATGGAATGCGGCGGTACCTTCAGGGCTGCGGTTTGCAGGTCAAGCTGTTCGGAGGTGGTGATCTCGTTCATGGCCACGAAAGAATTCTGGAGGATGAAAAAGACAAAGGGCACGGCCTGTCGAAAACAGGACCGTGCCCGATGTTAACCGCCTGACTCGCAAGGAGCCAGCCAGTTAGCGCAGCTTAGGCAGCTACGACGACCACGCGTACGGTGGCTTCAACGTCGCTGTGCAGGTGCACGGCTACGTCGTATTCGCCAACCTGACGGATGGTGCCGTTCGGCAGACGAACTTCAGCCTTGGCCACTTCAACGCCGGAGGCGGTCAGGGCGTCAGCGATGTCGTGGGTGCCGATCGAACCGAACAGCTTGCCTTCGTCGCCAGCGGTGGCAGTGATGGTCACTTCCAGCTCGGCCAGTTGGGCAGCGCGGCTTTCAGCCGAAGCTTTCTTGTCAGCGGCTGCTTTTTCCAGCTCGGCACGACGCTCTTCGAACGCAGCCAGGTTGGCGGCGTTGGCAACGGTGGCCTTGCCGAATGGCAGCAGGAAGTTACGGCCGTAACCAGCCTTAACTTTTACTTTGTCGCCCAGGTTGCCCAGGTTAGCGACTTTTTCCAGCAGGATCAGTTCCATTTGGTAAAACCTCTTAACTTTTAACCTTCACCGTTCGCGGAGTCTTTCCCCGGAGGGGACTTGCGACCGCGAAAATCAATCAGGCTGTCGACAATGGCCAAAACCATCAGCAACGGATAAATCAGCTGCATGATCAGCGGTAGCGTCACGTACATCCCCACCAGCCAGAAACCGGCCAGTCGGCCCTGTGCCAGCAGCCCGTGCATCAAGGCGATGCCGGCCAGCACCAGTACCAGGCTGGAAGCCGATGCCAGGATGATGAACTGCGGGCCGATAAACGGCGCCACCACCATCACTGCCACCAAGACCGCCATGGTCTGTTTCGGCAACTTCAGTTCGCGAAACTCGCGACCGAAGCCTCCAGGGTTGTACAACGCTGCCTGCCAATAGCGCGCCAGCATCAACGCCAGCACACTGAACAATTGCACCGTCACTGCTGTGGAAGCGACCAGCACAGGGCGGATCAGCTCACCGGAGAGCACCGGTTGCCCTTCGATTTTCGGCATGGCTTCGGCAAACGCCTTGGCCAGCACATCGAAGGTTTGCGCCAGCGCCAGATCAAGCACGAGGCTGAAAGCCACGGCGAACACGGCACTGGCGAGCAACACCCGGCTCCAGGGATGCTCGGCACGCAACATGGCGGCCAGGGCCAAGGCACCCGCAATCACCAGAAAGGTGATGGGATCGCCCATGACCCACACGGCCAGCCCGGCCAGCAAGCCGCCGGCGATGACCGATGTAGCATCCTTGAACCCACGCCGCAGCAGCACAAGGCTGCCGGCAGCGGCACTCAACCAGAACAGCAGCGGCAGTACCGCGCTGATGACCACCACCAGGGTGGCCTGCACACGACCGCGCATGATGAAACTTGCTAACGCTCGCATGCTAATCCCTTACTGCTTGTCGACGACCCGGTCTCAGCGGCCGTGGCTGTCGGTGTAGGGCAGCAGGGCCAGGAAGCGGGCGCGCTTGATAGCGGTAGCCAGCTGACGCTGATAACGAGCTTTGGTACCGGTGATACGGCTTGGAACGATCTTGCCGGTTTCGGATACGTAAGCTTTCAGGGTGTTGAGATCTTTGAAGTCGATCTCTTTCACGTCTTCAGCAGTGAAGCGGCAGAATTTACGACGACGGAAGAAACGTGCCATTTAATAGGCTCCTCTAAAGGTCCGTGGATTACTCGTCAGCGTTATCGCTGGAGTCGCTGTCATTGCTGTCGTCGCCTTCGGCGGAGTCAGCATGCTCAGGACGCTCGCGACGCTCACGGCGCTCGCTGCGGTTCTCTTCAGCCTTCAGCATCTCGGACTGGCCGGTAACGGCTTCGTCGCGACGGATGACCAGGTTACGGATAACGGCATCGTTGTAGCGGAAGTTGTCTTCCAGCTCGGCCAGGGCCTTGCCGGTGCACTCAACGTTCAGCATCACGTAGTGAGCCTTGTGAACATTGTTGATTGCGTAGGCCAGTTGACGACGGCCCCAGTCTTCCAGGCGGTGGATTTTGCCACCATCTTCTTCGATCAGCTTGGTGTAACGCTCAACCATGCCGCCGACTTGTTCGCTCTGGTCCGGGTGAACCAGGAAGATGATTTCGTAATGACGCATGAATGCTCCTTACGGGTTAGTAGTCTGCCAGTGAATCTGGTCAGACAAGGAGTGAATGACACTGTATGTCTTGCACGGAGGGGAGGCACATGAGCGCCTGCCAGCTCGGCAAGGGGCGCAATTGTAGAGAAGCCGGGGCGCACAAGCAAGGTGATTGGTGAATATTTGAACAGCCTGAAACATATTTACATGCTGCGGGCCCTTTCGCGGGTGAACCCGCTCCTACAGGGGAACGCAATCACCCTGTAGGAGCGGGTTTACCCGCGAATGGGCCGGAACAGGCTGAGAATCAGCGCTTGGCCTGGCGCTGACGCACGGCTTCGAACAGGCAAACCCCGGTCGCCACCGACACGTTAAGGCTGCTGACGCTACCCGCCATCGGCAACTTCACCAGGAAGTCGCAATGCTCACGGGTGAGCCGACGCATGCCCTTGCCTTCCGCCCCCATGATCATCACCAGTGGCCCGGTCAGGTCCTGCTGGTAGATCTCCTGCTCGGCCTCGCCAGCAGTACCCACTACCCACAGGCCACGCTGCTGCAACTTCTCAAGCGTACGCGCCAGGTTGGTCACAGCCACCAGCGGAATGACTTCGGCCGCACCACAAGCCACCTTTCGCACAACCGGCGTCAACGTTGCGGACTTGTCCTTGGGCACGATCACTGCCGTGGCACCGGCCGCATCCGCGGTACGCAGACAAGCGCCGAGGTTGTGCGGGTCGGTCACGCCGTCCAGCACCAGGATCAGTGGCGGCGTTTCTGTGCGCTCAAGCAGCTCTTCGAGCATCAGCTCGCCCCACACCTGGCTCGGACTGACCTCGGCTACAACGCCTTGGTGCACGCCTTCGACCCAGGCATCCATCTCACGGCGCTCGGCCTGGCCGACCGGCACGCGGTTTTCCGCGGCCAGCGCCAGCAAGGTTTCGAGGCGTGGCTCGCTGCGCCCTTCCGACAGCCAGATCTGCTTGACCCGCTTTGGATGGTGCTGCAGCAATGCCTGCACGGCGTGTACGCCGTAGATCTTTTCCAGCTGACTCATGAATTGCTCTTGTTTTTGCGTGGTGCGCCGGACTTCGGCGGGCCTTTACGGTGCTTGGTCGGTTTGCCGGACGGCTTGCCACCTTTCTCCGATTTGCTGCCAGCACTGCTGCGCGCGTCGGTCATCAGCGCTTTTTTCATCTCGCGGCTTTTACGCACTTCAGCGTTTCGCTGCACAGCATCCTTGGGGAAGTACGCTTCGGACGCTTCGCTCTTGCGGCTGCGCGGCTTGGGCGTGGCTTTCGCTTCGGTTGCCGGCTGCTGCTCGGCTTTTTCGGCAACTGGCGCGGCGCCACGCTGCTTGCGGCCGATCGGTGCGGCGAGGGTCTTTTCCGACACTTCGAAGTCGATCTTGCGCTCATCCAGATCAACACGCATGACCTTGACTTCGATGGTGTCGCCCAAGCGGAAGCTGCGACCGGTGCGCTCGCCAGCCAGGCGATGGTGTACCGGGTCGAAGTGGTAGTAGTCACCTGGCAACGCACTGACGTGCACCAGGCCCTCTACATAGATATCGGTCAGCTCGACGAACAGGCCGAAACCGGTCACCGCCGTGATCACACCCGGGAAGGTCTCGCCCACGCGGTCTTTCATGAACTCGCACTTGAGCCAGTTGACCACGTCACGGGTGGCTTCGTCGGCCCGGCGCTCGGTCATCGAGCACTGCTCGCCGAGTTGCTCCAGGGTGTTTTCGTCGTACGGGTAGATACGCGCCTTGGGAATGCTCATGGCGCCGGCACGCTTGACGTGCGGAGTATCGACCTTGGAGCGGATGATGCTGCGGATGGCGCGATGCACCAGCAGGTCCGGGTAACGACGGATCGGCGAGGTGAAGTGGGTGTACGCCTCGTAGTTCAGGCCGAAGTGGCCGTTGTTCTCGGTGCTGTACACGGCCTGGCTCAGCGAGCGCAGCATCACCGTCTGGATCAGGTGGAAGTCCGGGCGACCGGCGATGCTCGCCAGCAGGGCCTGGTAGTCCTTCGGCGACGGGTCCTTGCCCTTGTGCAGGCTCAGGCCCAGCTCGCCGAGGAAGGCGCGCAGTTTTTCCAGGCGCTCCGGCGGCGGGCCATCGTGCACGCGGTACAGGGCCGGTACGCCGTGCTTCTGCAGGAACTCGGCGGTGGCCACGTTGGCCGCCAGCATGCATTCCTCGATCAGCTTGTGGGCGTCGTTGCGCACGGTCGGGCGGATTTCGGCGATCTTGCGCTCCTCGCCGAAGATGATGCGGGTTTCCTGGGTCTCGAAGTCGATGGCACCCCGGGTGTGGCGCGCCTCCACCAGCACCTTGTACAGGTTGTACAGGTTCTTCAGGTCCGGCACGACCTCCCTGTACTCTTCGCGCAGCGCCTTGCCCTCACGGGTACGCGAGTGCTCGAGCATGCTGCTGACCTTGTTGTAGGTTAGGCGGGCATGGGAGTGGATCACGCCTTCGTAGAACTGATAGTCGACCATCTGGCCGGCTTTGTTCATGGTCATTTCACAGACCATGGCCAACCGGTCGACATGCGGGTTCAGCGAGCACAGGCCGTTGGACAGCTCTTCGGGGAGCATCGGCACCACGCGCTCGGGGAAGTACACCGAGTTACCGCGCTGCTGGGCTTCGACATCCAGGGCAGAGCCCAGACGCACGTAGCTGGAGACGTCAGCGATGGCCACGTACAGACGCCAGCCACCGGAGAACAGACGCAGCTTGCCCAACGGTTCGCAATAAACGGCATCGTCGAAGTCGCGGGCGTCTTCACCGTCGATGGTGACGAACGGCAGATGGCGCAGGTCGACACGCTTCTCTTTGTCCTTCTCCTCGACTTCGGAGCGGAACTTGCGTGCTTCCTTGACCACATCATTGGGCCAGACGTGCGGAATGTCGTAGCTGCGCAGGGCAACGTCGATTTCCATGCCCGGCGCCATGTAGTTGCCGATGACTTCGACCACATCGCCTTGCGGCTGGAAGCGTGGCGTTGGCCAGTGGGTGATCTTGATCTCGACGAACTGGCCGATCTTGGCACCGCCGTTGCGCCCGGCGGTCACCAGCACTTCCTGCTGGATCTTCGGGTTGTCCGGGGTCACGTAGCCGATGCCGCCTTCTTCGAAATAGCGGCCGACCACGCTTTCGTGGGCACGGGAGATGACTTCGACCAGCACGCCTTCACGGCGGCCACGGCGGTCGACACCGGAGACGCGGGCCAAGCCGCGGTCGCCGTCGAACACCAGGCGCATCTGCGACGGGCTGAGGAACAGGTCTTCGCTGCCGTCATCGGGAATAAGGAAGCCGAAGCCGTCGCGGTGGCCGGAGACGCGACCACAGATCAGGTCCAGCTTGTCTACCGGGGCATAAGTGCCGCGCCGGGTATAGATAAGCTGGCCATCGCGCTCCATGGCACGCAGGCGGCGGCGCAGGGCTTCGATCTGGTCTTCTTCATACAGACCGAACTCTTTTGCCAGCTCCTCGCGGGCAGCAGGTTCGCCTCGGTCGGCGAGACGCTGCAGGATCAGCTCACGGCTGGGAATGGGGTTGTCGTATTTTTCCGCTTCGCGAGCGGCCTCGGGATCGAGGGATTGCCAATCGGCCATCAGAAGGGGTTCACCTTGGGGTATATAGATAGGAATTCTGGCATAGGCGTATTGAAACCGGAAATGTCTGCCTTGGACAGCCCCCGCTGCAGTGCATAAACAGCAGAAATAGGCTTGTGGAATCAACAAGTTGAATTTTTTGAATTTTTTTTCGATTGGGGGCTTTACAGCCTTGGGGAGCGTCCGTATAGTGCGCACCACAACGACGGACAACCCCGAAGTTGTAGTAGAGATGAACGACGCTGTAAAGCATCAAGTAACCTCGAATGTGTGCCCAGGTGGCGGAATTGGTAGACGCGCTGGTTTCAGGTATCAGTGACCGCAAGGTCGTGGAAGTTCGAGTCTTCTCCTGGGCACCAAATATTTTCAAGTAACAGATGACCAAGGATCTGTTACTACTGTGTGAAAGCGAACGATAGTCGCCTTCTGCAGATGATGTAAAGCTTTGCCCAGGTGGCGGAATTGGTAGACGCGCTGGTTTCAGGTATCAGTGACCGCAAGGTCGTGGAAGTTCGAGTCTTCTCCTGGGCACCATACAAAAACCCACTAGCTTGCTAGTGGGTTTTTTCTTGCCTGCGTTTTTTGTGCCCCTCCCCCAATACGCGCACTTCGTAGGAGCGGGTTCACCCGCGAAGAGGCCCGTAAAGTCAACACACGCCCAGCCCCCCCTTGCACCATGGTCTGACCATGAATTTCTCGTCACCCGGCCACTTGAGAAACAATTTCGTTTACCATTGTTTCCAAATATGTAGCCGTAAGCGAGGAAGTACCCGCATGACGATCCGCCCGCAACCGCTGATGCGTACCCTGGCCGCCGCAGTGCTGAGCCTGGTCATCGGCGCTCCGGCCGCCATGGCAGACGCACCGGTCACGCTGACCATGTACAACGGTCAGCACAAGGAAATTGGTGAAGCCATTGCCAAGGCCTATGAGGCCAAGACCGGCATTCACATCGACATCCGCAAAGGCAGCAGCAACCAGCTGGCCAGCCAGATCATCGAGGAAGGTGATCGTTCGCCGGCCGACATCATCTATACCGAAGAGTCCCCGCCCCTGAACAACCTGGGCGAGCTGGGCCTGCTGGCCAAGATTGACGACGCCACGCTGAACATGATGCCCAAGGAGTACGTTGGCGCGAACGGCACCTGGATGGGTATCACCGCCCGTACGCGCATCGTGGTGTACAACCCGAAGAAAGTCGACGAGAAAGACCTGCCGACCACGGTGATGGACTTCGCCAACCCTGAGTGGGAAGGCCGCGTCGGCTACGTCCCTACCAGCGGTGCGTTCCAGGAGCAGGCCGTGGCCATCCTGAAGATGCACGGGCGTGAAGCCACCGAAGAATGGTTGACCGGCCTGAAAGCCTTCGGCAAGACCTACACCAACAACATGGTTGCCCTCAAAGCCGTGGAAAAAGGTGAAGTGGCTGCAGTACTGGTCAACAACTACTACTGGTACGCGCTTGAACGCGAACGCGGCAAGCTGGACACCAAGCTCTACTACCTGGCCGACGGCGATGCTGGCAACCTGGTCACTATCTCCGGCGCAGGCGTGGTCAAGGCCAGCAAACACCCGAAAGAAGCCCAGGCCCTGCTCAACTGGATGGCCAGCGAAGAAGGCCAGCGCGTGATCACCCAGACCACCGCCGAGTACCCGCTGCACAAGGGCATGGTTTCTGACCGCGGCCTGAAGCCGTTCGACGAACTGCGCCCGCCGAAGATCTCGCCAGCTGACCTGGGCAATGCCGAGGAAGCCATCGAACTTGAGCGTGAGGTCGGCCTGCTCTGATGACTGCCGCCCTGTCCGAACCGGTGCCGGTACGCTTCGTACCGCGCCGCAAGCGCCCTTCCATCTGGGTAGTGCTGCCTGTGCTGTTCCTTGTGGCAATGAGCTTGCTGCCACTGGCTTATGTCGCCATCAAAGCCTGGGAGGCCGGCTGGCGCGAAGCTTTGCACCTGCTGTGGCGGCCCTTTGTCTGGGGGCTGATGCGCAACACCCTGATGCTGATGGTCGGGGTGACGCTGACCTGCATGGTGGTCGGCCTGGCACTGGCCTGGCTGCTGGAGCGCAGCAACCTGGCCGGCCGCCGCTTGTGGGGCGTGGTGCTGTGCCTGCCATTCGCCGTGCCGTCGTTCGTCAGCAGCTTCACCTGGGTGTCGCTAAGTTCGGACTTTGAAGGCCTGGGCGGCGCGATCATGGTCATGGCCCTGTCCAAATACCCACTGGTGTTCCTGCCCGTTGCCGCGACCCTGCGCAACCTCGACACGTCGCTGGAGGAGTCGGCACGCACCCTGGGTTGCAGCCGCTGGGGGGTGTTCAGCAAAGTCACCCTGCCGCTGCTGTGGCCGTCGATGCTCGGCGGTGCGCTACTGATTGCCCTGCATATGCTGGTGGAGTTTGGCGCGCTGTCGATACTCGGCCTGCAAACCTTTACCACGGCGATCTACCAGCAGTTCGAACTGGAGTTCAGCAACGCCAACGCGGCCATGCTGTCTGCCGTGCTGCTGGCGATGTGCCTGGCAATGCTGTGGCTGGAACTGCGGGTGCGCGGCAAAGCCCGCCATGTACGCATCGGCCAGGGCGTAGCCCGGCGTGCGCAACCGGTGCGGCTGCGCGGCTGGGCGGTGCTGGCGCAACTGTTCTGCGTGGGCCTGGCGGTGCTGGGCAGCGGCATTCCGCTGGCGATGCTCGGTTACTGGCTGAGCGTGGGTTCGTCGGCGGCATTCCCGGTGGCGGCCATCTCGAAGGCGTTGTTCACCTCGCTGTCGGTGTCGCTGGGCGGTGCCGGCTTCTGTGTGCTGCTGGCTCTGCCTATCAGCTTCCTGGTGGTGCGCTACAAAGGCCGCCTGGCGATTTGGGCTGAGCGTCTGCCCTACCTCCTGCACGCCCTGCCCGGCCTGGTGATTGCCCTGACCCTGGTTTTCTTCGCCCTGCACTACGTGCCGGCGCTGTACCAGACCACGGCACTGTTGTTGCTGGCCTATGCACTGCTGTTCCTGCCGCTGGCCCAGTCGCCGGTGCGCACCGCACTGAACAAGGCCTCACCAACGCTGGAAGAAGCTGCGCGCACCCTTGGCGCCAGTAGCTTTGCCGCATTCTGCCGGGTGACCTTGCCGATCATCTTCCCGGCCATGGCAGCGGCCTTTGCACTGGTGTTCCTGGATGCCATGAAAGAGCTGACGGCTACCCTGCTGCTCAGCCCGACCGGCATGACAACCCTGGCCACCGAAGTGTGGGCGCACACAGCCAATGTCGAGTTCGCGGCGGCGGCGCCGTATGCGGCATTGCTGATCGTGGTGTCGGGGTTGCCGGTATATCTGCTCACTACGCGGATGTATCTGAACAAGGCATGAACTTCTTCGCGGGCTTGCCCTCAGGTACAGCACCGGTCTCAGGGCCTGCGCTGTACCTGTGGGGGCTTGCCGGTGATCAGGCCATCAGATGTTACGCAGCATGCGCCGCACAATTGGCCCATGGGCCTTGCCGACCGGCAACATGTAAAGCCGACCGAAGGTGTTGAAGCACTGCACCGAGGTGGTCACGCTCAAGCGCTGACACCCGTCCCACTGCTCATCTAGATCTACGCTCACCATCACAGCCAGGTGCGTGTCACGCGAGGTCAGGACCAGTTGCTGGTCGCTGATGGCCTCGACAGTGAAGAAGTCCAGGCGCTCACCGACGGCTGGCACATGCGTTGGATCGCCGCGAGTGAAGCCGTGGATATCGGCGACATTGAAACGGCGTGAGATGAAGTCGCGAATGCGGAAGGCCCGGGCCAGCCAGTAGGGGACGTCCGAGGTCATAGCGCAGTAGGCTTGCAGGGCGGTCATCGGGTCAGTGAGCTTTACGCTGTCACTGTGCAGGAAATTCAGGTCGGCCTGGGCGGCGATTAGTTGGGCGGACATTAGCAACTCCTTTTGCCATGTGTCGCCGACAGCATAGCAACACCGTGGTGGATGGCACGGGCTTCGCCCGTGTTCGCGGGCAAGCCCGCTCCCACAGGGATCGCGCCAGCTTTTAGAAATTGAGCAAGACAATTGCTCTCACAAGAGACCGCGCAGGATTCAGGCCCGGAACTGGCCCAGGCTGGCGCGCAGCTGAGCCGCCAGATCATCCAGCACCTTGCTGCTGGCCGTAGTCTGCATCACCACCTCAGCCGAACGCTCAGCCTGAGCATGGATAGTCTCCACCCGCCCACGCACCGCCTGCGCGCCATTCGCCTGCTGCTCGGCCGCACGGGTAGCCAAGCCAATGGCCGCATGCACCTGCTCCACCGCCGCCTGCACTGACTGCTGCCGACGCTCGTTGTCACGCAGCACCAGCAAGCCTTCGCTAGCCTTGAGCCCAGCCTGGCTGATGGTGGCCACAGCTTCCTTGGCGCCCTTCTGCAATGCTGCGATGTGCGCCTGGATATCGCCCGTAGAGCTTTGCGTCTTGCTCGCCAGCGCGCGCACCTCGTCGGCCACCACGGCAAAGCCGCGCCCGGTTTCGCCAGCACGGGCCGCCTCGATGGCGGCGTTCAAGGCCAACAGGTTGGTCTGCTCGGCGATACCGTGGATCACCGTCAGCACCACTTCGATCTGCTCGCTCTGCTTGGCCAGGCGCTCGATCACCTGGGAGCCGGCATCCACCTGCCCAGCCAGGTTCTCGATCAAACCGGCAAGCTGGGTCGAGGTGCGGCTGTTTTCATCGGTCGCCTGGCGGATATCCACCACTTGCTGCAACGCCGCCTGCATCGCATGACTTTCGGCTTGTGCTTCATCGGCCATGCTCGACAGGTCGCGCAGGCTGGCGGCCACTTCATCGCGCTGCAATGCGGCGGCAGCATCTGCGCCAGCGTTGCGCTGGGCCATCGCGCCAATCTCCACACCCGTGCGCTGCGCCACCTCGCCGGCTTCGCGCACAATCGGCTGCAACTTGTCGACAAAGCGGTTCACTGCCGAGGCCATGTCGCCGATTTCATCTCGGCTGTCGAGCGGCACGCGCTTGGTCAAGTCACCTTCGCCGGCCGCCAGGTCATCGAGAGCGGCAATCAACAGGCGCAGCTTGCTCAGTACCCGGCGGCCTAGCACCAAAGCCACCACTACCAGCACCCCGAGGCCGACCAGCACCAGGCCCAGACCGATACGCCAGCGCAGCTCTGCAGCGGCATCGCGCACGGTTTGCGCGGTATTGGCCTGCATGGCGGCAGCACTGCCCTGCGCCTTCTCAAGGCGCTCACGCAGGGTCTTGCCGCTATCGGCAGCAGCTCCGACCAGGCTGTCGCCAACCAACTGCTCTCCGCTAGCGATCAGCGCTGCGAAGCGCTGGTCCAACGCCTTTAGCTCATGGTCGATGCCGGCAGTGGAAACCCCCATCACCACCTTACCGATTTCCGTGCCATTGGGGCTGATCGAGGCTTCGACGAAGTACACCGCCGGGTCACGCCGGGCAGCATCAATCACCTTGTCCAGCGCACGCTCGCCCTGGCCCTTTTCCATCAAAGCCTGGTTGATCGGGTTTTGCCGGTTGAGGTAGCGAGTCAGGTGCTGACCTTGAGCGTCGTCGTACACCACGAACAGCACGTTCGGGTTGCGCTGAGCGCGTCGTGCGAAATCCGAGAGCACCGGCACGTCGTTGTCCCAGATCGCCCGCGGCGCAACCGAAGCCAGCAGCTCGGCCATGTCGTTGGCGGAATCCTTGAGGTTCTTTTCCAGGGTGCTGCGCAGTTGCTGCTGCTCGCTTTGCAGGCGCTCCGACAACCCTGCGCTCAGGCGCTGACGGGTACTGCTGGACAGGCCGTCGAGCCCAGAGCGCACATCTTGCCCGGCTTGCTCCAGATCGCTTGCGAGTTGGCGGCTGTCATTACCCAGCCGTTCGCCAAGGTCGGCCTCCAGAGCGGTGACCGTGCTTCGGGTGAGCGCAACGGCAACCAGCACCTGCACCAAAAGAGCGATACCAAGGGCAACAAACACAGGCCGCAATAGGCGGCTTCGTAACAGTGAGAGGATGGCAGACACGGTGTAACCCTCGTGTTTTCTGGCGCCACTATTTTGATGGCATCTACAGAAACTTCTTACAGCAAGGGTTGTGCCGTAGGCAGCAGGGAAATGCGCCAAGGTCTAGCAAAGGGGTTTCGTGTGCAGGCCCATTCGCGGGTAAACCCGCTCCTACAACGGCCTGCGCCCAACCACCGTTGTGTGCCCCGTGTAGGAGCGGGTTTACCCGCGAATACAGTAGCGGCAGCAACGGTGGATTGCCGGTGGATAATGGCCAGCACAGACATGCCCACAAATGAAAACGCCGCGGCCCTTCTCAGGGCCGCGGCGTCAGATCAGCCTGGAGGGCAGATCAGGCGAACGGGTGACGCAGCACGATGGTCTCGTTGCGGTCCGGGCCGGTCGAAATGATGTCGATCGGCGCGCCAACCAACTCTTCGATGCGCTTGATGTAGTCACGCGCAGCTTGCGGCAGCTCTTCCAGGGTTTTCACACCCAGAGTCGACTCGCTCCAGCCTGGCATCTCTTCGTACACCGGCTCAAGGCCAATGTAGCTGTCGGCATCGGAAGGCGCGTCAATGACGGCACCGTTCTCGTTCTTGTAGCCAACGCAGATGTTGATGGTTTCCAGGCCGTCCAGTACGTCCAGCTTGGTCAGGCAGATGCCCGAGATGCTGTTGACGTCGATAGCGCGACGCAGGATCACGGCATCGAACCAGCCGCAACGACGGGCACGGCCGGTGGTGGAGCCGAACTCGTGGCCACGCTTGGCCAAGGTAGCACCTGTCTCGTCGAACAGTTCGGTCGGGAACGGACCGGAACCTACGCGAGTGGTGTAGGCCTTGGTGATGCCGAGGATGTAGTCGAGGTACATCGGGCCGACGCCGGAACCAGTGGAAATACCACCGGCAGTGGTGTTGGAGCTGGTGACGTACGGGTAGGTGCCGTGGTCGATGTCCAGCAGCGAGCCCTGGGCGCCTTCGAACATGATGTCCTTGCCGGCGCGACGCAGGTTGTGCAGCTCGGCGGTGACGTCGAGCATCATCGGCTTGAGCTGTTCGGCGTAAGCCATGCACTCGTCCAGCGTCTGCTGGAAGTCGATGGCTGGCTCTTTGTAGTAGTTCACCAGCTGGAAGTTGTGGTAATCCAGCAGCTCACCCAGCTTGGCAGCGAAACGCTCGCGGTGGAACAGATCACCCACGCGCAGGCCGCGACGTGCCACCTTGTCTTCGTAAGCTGGGCCGATACCACGGCCGGTGGTGCCGATCTTGGCTTCGCCACGGGCTTTTTCGCGGGCCTGATCCAGGGCCACATGGTACGACAGGATCAGCGGCGCAGCCGGGGAAATGCGCAGGCGCTCGCGCACCGGTACGCCTTTCTCTTCCAGCTTGGTGATTTCACGCATCAGCGCATCCGGGGCAACGACCACGCCGTTACCGATCAGGCACTGTACGCCTTCACGCAGGATGCCGGACGGAATCAGGTGCAGAACGGTCTTTTCACCGTTGATCACCAGGGTGTGACCCGCATTGTGGCCACCCTGGTAGCGCACTACGGCGGCAGCATGTTCGGTCAGCAGATCGACGATCTTGCCTTTGCCCTCATCACCCCACTGGGTGCCCAGGACGACGACATTCTTACCCATTACATTGGTCCTCATTCACGCAAACTTGGTTGCCGGCCTGTTGCCGACGCAGAAACTCACTGGGCCAGCGGCAGAACCTGCCAGCGCCCGTCTTGCTGAATCAATTGCCGATCACAATCCGCCTCGAGAGCAGCACTCAACGGCTGGCCAGGCAGAGCCTGAACCACACGCTGGCCCTCGTTGCGCAACTGGCAGACTTGCTGCCAGAGGGCCGCATCGCCACTGTCCGGCATCCAGATGCCGCCAGTTGGCAATACGACCTCCGCTCGCCCCAGTGTGACCAGGGTCTTCAAATCCGTGGAGAAACCAGTGGCCGGGCGCGCCCGGCCAAAGTCGGCGCCGATATCGTCGTAGCGCCCGCCCTGAGCGATCGATTGGCCTTCGCCTGGCACGAACACGGCGAACACCACGCCCGTGTGGTAGTGGTAACCACGCAGCTCGCCGAGGTCGAAATACAGCGGCAGGTCCGGGTAGCGCGACGCCAGGCGATCAGCGATCGCCAGCAGGTCGTCCAGCGCCGCCAGCACGCTGGCCGGGGCGCGACCGAGGCGCACGCGGGCTTCAGCCAGTACTTCACGACCACCACACAGCTCGACCAGGGCGCGCAGCATGCTGCCCAAGTCTTTCGGCAGGTCGGCGGTCAGCGCCTGCACTTCATCGACAGCCTTGCGTTGCATGGCGTCGAACAGCTGCTGTTCGACCGCGCCGGACAGGCCGGCGGCACGGGCCAGGCCGCGGTAGATGCCGACGTGGCCCAGGTCCATGTGCACATCCGGCACATCGGCCAGTTGCAGCGTGGCGAGCATCAGGCTGATGACTTCGACGTCGCTGGTAGGGCTGGCATCGCCGTACAGTTCGGCACCCAGCTGGATCGGGCTGCGCGAGGTGGACAGGGCACGCGGCTGGGCGTGCAGCACGCTGCCGGCATAGCACAGGCGGCTCGGGCCCTCACGGCGCAGTGTGTGCGCATCGATACGCGCTACCTGCGGGGTGAAGTCGGCGCGGAAGCCCATCAGGCGGCCGGACTGCGGGTCCACTACCTTGAAGGTGCGCTGATCCAGGTCCTGGCCGGCGCCGGTAAGCAGCGACTCCAGGTACTCGATATGCGGGGTGACGACCAGTTCGTAGCCCCAACTCTGGAACAGGTCCAACACCTGGCGGCGCGCGATCTCGATGCGCGCAGCCTCAGGTGGCAGTACTTCCTCGATGCCATCTGGCAGCAGCCAGCGGTCTACCGTTGCCATTACGCCATTTCCCCTCTGGTCCGGGCGGCTTGCCAGCAGGCAAACCGTCAGAAAAGCCGGTATCGCGCACAGCAGCGGGCAGCACTGATCCCAGCGCAGCCACCGTACCCGACACCCTCAAATTGCCTTGCGAGCTGACCAAACTGTCAACCGGCGCTGTGCCAATCAACCTTGCAGACGCAAAAAAGCCGGGAAATTTCCCGGCTGCCTCATCATACACCCCTTTTCATTCAGGATGCACCCCGCCTGGTGCATTAGCTGCCAGGCGGGGTGCCGCTGCATGAAAATCAGGGCCTGAGCATCACGGTCTGCTCTTGTCCAGGTAACGGAAGAATTCGTTCTTCGGGTCCAGGACCATCACGTCGCTCTTGCTCGAGAAACTCTCGCGGTATGCCTGCAGGCTACGGTGGAACGCATAGAAATCAGCGTCCTGGCTGTAAGCCTTGGCATAGATAGCGGCCGCTTGGGCATCACCATCACCACGGGTCTCTTCTGCTTCGCGATAAGCCTCGGCCAGCAGCACACGGCGCTGACGGTCGGCATCGGCACGGATACCTTCAGCCAGCTCGTTACCCTTGGCACGGTGCTCGCGGGCTTCACGCTCACGCTCGGTGCTCATGCGGTCGAACACGCTGCGGTTGACTTCCTTCGGCAGGTCGATGGCCTTGACGCGCACGTCGACCACCTCGATGCCCAGTTCCTTGCTCGCCATGCGGTTCAGCGATGCAGTGATGTCAGCCATCAGTGCATCACGCTCACCGGAAACCACTTCGTGCAGGGTACGCTTACCGAACTGGTCGCGCAGGCCACTTTCCAGACGACGCGACAGACGCTCGTCGGCGATCTGCTTCATGCCGGACGTGGCGGTGTAGAAGCGTTCAGCGTCCTTGACGCGCCACTTGGCGTAGGCGTCGACCATCACCGCTTTCTTTTCCAGGGTCAGGAACCGCTGGGTAGGAGCGTCGAGTGTCATCAGCCTAGCGTCGAACCTGCGCACCTGGTTCACGTACGGAATCTTCACGTGCAGGCCTGGCTGAACATCCGCCTGGACCACCTTACCGAAACGCAGCAGTACCGCCCGCTCGGTCTGGGACACGATGTAGAAGCTGTTCCAGGCCACAATGGCCAGGACCACGGCGGCGATCAGGGCGATCAGCGATCTATTGCTCATCAGCGGCTCTCCCTAGTACGCAGCGGCTGCTGTTGCTGTTGCATGTCCTGCGCGGCACGAGCGGCCGCATCGTTAGCCGATGGCGACGCGCTGGTGGTTGGCATGGACGGCTTGCGGCTGCCTTCGACCATCTTGTCCAGTGGCAGGTAGAGCAGGTTGCTCTGCCCGTCCTTGGTTGCCACCATGACCTTGCTCGAGTTGCTGTAGACCTCTTGCATGGTCTCCAGATACAGACGCTCACGGGTTACGTCAGGTGCCTTGCGGTACTCGGCAAGCAGCTTGGTGAAGCGGTCTGCCTCACCCTTGGCCCGGGCGATGACTTCGTCGCGGTAACCATTGGCGTCCTCGATGATGCGCTGGGCCTGACCACGGGCTTCCGGCACCACGCCATTGGCATAGGACTCGGCCTGGTTGCGGGCACGCTGCTCGTCTTCGCGGGCGCGGATCACGTCGTCGAAGGCTTCCTGCACTTCACGCGGGGCTGCCGCGCTCTGTACGTTGACCTGGGTAACGGTGATACCGGTACGGTAGGTGTCGAGGAAGCGCTGCAGGCGTTCGCGGATATCCACGGCCATCTGCTCACGACCCTCGGTCAACACCTGGTCCATCGAAGTGGAACCCACCACGTGACGCAGAGCACTCTCGGTCGCGTGCTGCAAGCTCACCTCAGGCTGGTCGACGTTGAGCACGAAGTCCTGCAGGTTGCTGATCTTGTACTGGACGGTCAGAGGCACCTCGACGATGTTCTCGTCTTCGGTCAGCATCTGGCCCTGCTTGGTGTAGGCACGCTCACGCGTGACGTTTTCCATGTACTTGCGATCAAGCGGCGGGAAGTAGATGTTCAGGCCGGGACCGACCGTCTCATAGTACTTGCCGAGGCGCAGCACAACCGCCTGCTCCTGCTCGTCGACCACATACACGGCGCTGTACAGCCAGATTGCAGCCAGCACCGCCAGGCCGATGCCCAGCAGGCCCAGGCCACCGCCCTTGCCGACATTGCGATCACCGCCGCCACGTTTCTTGCTGCCGCCGAACATGCCATTCAGGCTGTCCTGCAGTTTGCGGAAGGCCTCGTCCAGATCCGGTGGACCTTTCTTGTCACCACCGCCGCCACCGCCACCACGGCGGCCGCCCCAGGGATCCTGATTGTTCGAGTTGCCACCCGGCTCGTTCCAAGCCATAGCGCTCTCCATCTGATAAAGCAAAGACGCGCCCACGGCGCGCCGTCCAATGCTACAGAATGCCTGTCACTGCTGCCCGGCGACCTCGACGAGCATTTATTGCAAAGTGTGTTGCTCGACAAACACTTGCGGCTCCATGCCTTCGCGGCTGACCAGGCGATTCAGTTCGACCATGGGCAGTCGCACGCTCAGCAGGCTGCGCCCTTCTTCATCATGCTCTTCACTCTGCACGGCACCCAAGGCAAAGAATTGCGCGCGCAAGCGGGCAAAACGCTGCTCCAGGCACAGGGTACCGACAAACAGATCATCCCCCAGCAACTCGGCAACCGCCTGGCCAACCAGCTCCAGGCCACGCCCATCGCGTGCCGATACCCAGACCCGTTCCGGCTTGCCATCGGCATTGCGCTGGATCTGTGGCTCGACATCTTCGAGCAAGTCGAGTTTGTTGTACACCTCCAGGATCGGCAACCCCTCGGCACCGATCTCGCCCAACACCGCCAGCACCTGCTCGATCTGCTCCATGCGCTCTGGCTCATGGGCGTCGATCACATGCAGCAACAGGTCGGAGTTGCTCGACTCTTCGAGCGTAGCCCGAAATGCCTCGACCAGCTTGTGCGGCAGGTGGCGAATGAAGCCTACGGTGTCGGCCAGCACGATCGGCCCCAGGTCGTTGAGCTCGAGCCGGCGCAGGGTCGGGTCGAGGGTGGCGAACAGCTGGTCCGCGGCATACACCTCGGATTCGGTCAGGGCGTTGAACAGCGTGGACTTGCCGGCGTTGGTATAACCCACCAGCGACACCGAGGGGATATCCGCGCGCTTGCGCCCGCGACGCGCCTGCTCACGCTGGCTGCGCACTTTCTCCAGGCGTGACTTGATCTGGCGTATACGCACCCGCAACAGGCGGCGGTCGGTTTCCAGCTGGGTTTCACCCGGGCCGCGCAGGCCGATACCACCTTTTTGTCGCTCAAGGTGAGTCCAGCCGCGCACCAGCCGCGTGCTCATGTGCTCCAGCTGGGCCAGTTCGACCTGCAGCTTGCCTTCATGGGTACGCGCCCGTTGGGCGAAGATATCGAGGATCAGCCCGGTACGGTCGAGCACACGACACTCGAACACACGTTCAAGGTTGCGCTCCTGACTAGGCGTGAGGGTGTGATTGAAAATCACCAGGTCTACCTGTTCGGCATGGACCAGGTCGTGCAGCTCTTCGACCTTGCCACTGCCAATCAGGTATTTGGCGGAAGGCTGATGCCTTGTCACCGTGACCAGCGAGACGATGTCGGCACCGGCCGACAATGCCAACTCCTGAAACTCCTGCGGGTCTTCGCGCGCCTCAGGGTTCTGACCTTCCAAGTGAACGAGCAACGCCCGCTCACCACCACCGTGGCGCTCAAAGAACAATGCAGGCTCCTATCAGGCGTTGCCTGGCTCGCTGTCGCCGTGCTCGCTGTCGGTCGGGCTTGGCAGGCGGACCGGACGGGCCGGAACTACGGTCGAGATGGCGTGCTTGTAGACCATCTGGCTGACGGTGTTCTTCAGCAACACCACGAACTGGTCGAACGATTCGATCGAGCCCTGCAGTTTGATACCGTTGACCAGGTAAATGGATACCGGGACCTTTTCTTTTCTCAAGGTGTTCAAGTAAGGGTCTTGTAGCGAATGCCCTTTTGACATATGCCGCACTCCTGTAAGGATAAATAATAGAAAATCAATAAAATCGATAAATTAGGCCGCCCCTTCGCAAGAATAGACGGCAATCAGCAGGGACTCAGCTCAATATGGAGATGGCCCCAAGGTATTTCAAGGTGCGGGACAGATTGTCGCAGGCCAGGCTGTCAAGCCAGTGCACTTCAGGCCAGCCACGCAACCAGGTGAACTGCCGCTTGGCCAGCTGCCGGGTAGCGATGATACCGCGTTCACGCATCTCATTCTCAGTCAGCTTGCCATCCAGGTAATCCCAGACTTGCCGATACCCCACTGCCCGTATAGACGGCAGCCCGGCGTGCAAGTCACTTCTGGCTCGCAGCGATCGGACCTCGTCAACGAAGCCCTGTTCCAGCATCTTCGAAAATCGTAACGCAATTCGCTGATGCAAAATGTGACGATCTGTAGGAGCGATCGCCAAACTGGCGACAGTATAGGGCAAATGTCCGCCGGCGCCTGCGTCTGCGCCGCGACTTTCCGCGAATTGACGCCGACGATGAGCTGTCATGCTCTCGCCGCTCACCCGGTACACCTCCAATGCCCGGATCAGCCGCTGCGGGTCATTGGGGTGGATACGTGCCGCGGACTCCGGGTCGACTTCGGCCAACTGGCGGTGCAGCTCGGCCAGGCCCAGGGCTTCAGCCTGCGCTTCCAGCTCGGCGCGCACCGTCGCATCGGCGGCCGGCATGTCGGCCAGGCCATCGATCAACGCCTTGTAATAGAGCATGGTGCCGCCGACCAGCAGCGGGATCTTGCCGCGCGCGGTGATCTCGGCCATGGCCTCCAGCGCGTCGGCACGGAACTGCGCGGCGGAATAGCTCTGGGCCGGGTCGAGAATGTCGATCAGCCGGTGCGGGTGGGCAGCGAGGACTTCTTTCGACGGCTTGGCCGAACCGATATCCATGCCCCGGTAGACAAGTGCCGAATCGACGCTGATCAGTTCACACGGCAGCACTGTGGTCAGTTCGATGGCAAGGTCGGTCTTGCCGGCCGCCGTCGGACCCATCAGGAATATTGCAGGGGGCTTGCCGCTCATTTCATCGACCGCGCAGGAAAAGTTTGTCCAGATCGTCCAGACCCATCTGGGTCCAGGTAGGACGACCATGGTTGCACTG
The DNA here is from genome assembly GCF_036961695.1 of Pseudomonas sp. CGJS7. Classification (NCBI taxonomy): domain Bacteria; kingdom Pseudomonadati; phylum Pseudomonadota; class Gammaproteobacteria; order Pseudomonadales; family Pseudomonadaceae; genus Pseudomonas; species Pseudomonas sp. CGJS7. The sequence continues at coordinate 48,578 of NZ_JBAMDI010000070.1, forward strand.
GCCGCTGCGCTCGGTGTTTTCCATGTCGCGCAGCAGGGCGTTCATCTCGGGAATTGCCAGTCGCCGGTTGGCGCGCACGGCACCGTGGCAAGCCATGGTGCCGAGCAGCTCGTTGAGGTGCGCCTGAATGCGATCACTGGTGCCGTACTCCATAAGGTCGGCAAGCACGTCCTGCACCAGGCGGTTGGCTTCAGCCTGCTTGAGCAAGGCCGGGATCTGGCGAATCGCCAAGGTCTCGGGGCCCAGGCGCTGCAATTCGAAGCCCAGGCGCTGAAACCACTGTGCATGCTCTTCGGCACAGTCGGCTTCACGCTGGCTGAGGGCCAGGGTCTCCGGCACCAGCAGCGGCTGGCCGCTCAGGCCCTCGCTGGCCATGGCCACCTTGAGGCGCTCGTACATTATCCGCTCGTGGGCGGCGTGCATGTCCACCAGCACCAGGCCAACAGCATTCTCGGCCAGGATGTAGATACCCTTGAGCTGCGCCAGGGCATAGCCTAGCGGGGGAATGTCGCCCTGGCTTTCGGGCAGTGCCGTCGCTGGCGCTGCACCTGTTTCCAGTGGCTTATAGAACTCGCGATACACCGCCTGTGCCTCTGCGGCCGGCAGCGGCTGCGAGGGACGTGGGGTGTATTGATACTGGTAACCGGCGCCACTGCCACCATTGGAAAACGACTGTTGCGGGGCTCGAGGCTGTTCAAGCACCGGCGAGGCCAGGCGCATTTCACCCTGGGGCCCGAACTCACCGGCCTGCTGGCCCGTGGGGCGAACCAGCTCAGGTACGGCAGCAGGTGCGGCCAGCTGGTCTTCCGGACGTACATCGGCCAAGGCACGGTGCAAGGTGCCATACAGGAAGTCATGCACCGAGCGCCCTTCACGGAACCGTACTTCATGCTTGGTAGGGTGCACGTTCACATCGACGCCGTTGGGCTCCAGTTCCAGGAACAGCACGAACGTGGGGTGGCGGCCGTTGAACAGCACGTCCCGATAGGCCTGACGCACGGCATGGGCGACCAGTTTGTCGCGCACTGCCCGGCCATTGACGAAGAAGTACTGCAGGTCTGCCTGGCTGCGCGAGAACGTCGGCAGGCCGACCCAGCCCCAAAGGCGCAGGCCGTTGCGCTCGACGTCGATCGGCAGTGCCTGCTCCATGAAGCCCGGCCCGCAGATGGCACCCACCCGCCGTGCACGGGCGATTTCGTCGTGGGCCTCGTGCAGGCTGAGGATGCTCTTGCCATTGTGGCGCAGGTGGAAGCCGACATCGAAACGGGCCAGCGCCAGCCGCCGGATCACTTCCTGCAAGTGATCGAATTCGGTTTTCTCGGCTTTGAGGAACTTGCGCCTGGCCGGGGTATTGAAGAACAAATCGCGCACTTCCACCGAGGTACCGACCGGGTGCGCCGCCGGCTGCACCCGCGGCGTCATGTCGCGGCCTTCGGTTTCTACTTGCCAGGCCTCACTGGCACTGGCGGTACGCGAGGTCAGGGTCAGGCGCGCCACCGAACTGATCGAGGCCAAGGCCTCGCCACGGAAGCCCAGGCTCAATACCCCTTCAAGGTCTTCCAGCTCGCGGATCTTGCTGGTGGCGTGTCGGGCCAGGGCCAGCGGCAGGTCGTCGGCAGAAATGCCGCTGCCATCATCCCGCACCTTCAGCAGTTTGACGCCGCCCTGCTCGACTTCGATATCGATGCGCCGGGCACCGGAGTCCAGGCTGTTTTCCAGCAGTTCCTTGGCCACAGACGCCGGCCGCTCGACAACCTCGCCGGCGGCAATCTGGTTGGCCAGCCGCGGGCTGAGCAGCTGAATTCGCGAACCGCCACTCATCATTGCGCGGCCAAGGTTGTGGCGGGTACATCGAGGCGCTGGCCAACCTTCAGCTCATCGGTCTTCAGGCTGTTGATGCTGCGCAGACTGGCCACACTGACCTGGTAACGCACGGCGAGCATCGCCAGGGTTTCGCCAGGGCGTACGGTGTGTTCACGCGGGCCGGCGGCGATCTTGCCGGTGTCACGCAGCCAGGCGATATAGGTGCCAGGTGGCGGGTTCTGCTGGAAGTACTGGTGCACCCCGGTGCGGATCGAACGGGCCAGCGCCTGCTGGTGGCTCGACGAGGCCAGCTTGGCTGCTTCGTTGTTGTTCGAGATGAACCCGGTTTCAACGAGGATCGACGGAATATCCGGCGACTTCAGCACCATGAACCCGGCTTGCTCCACGCGCTGCTTGTGCAACGAAGTCACCCGCCCCATGTTGCCCAACACCTTTTGCCCCACGTTGAGGCTGGAGCTGAGCGTAGCGGTCATCGACAGATCAAGCAGCACGCCAGCGAGCATGCGGTCCTTGTCGTCGAGGCTGACATTACCCGCACCACCGATCAGGTCAGAACGGTTTTCCGTGTCGGCCAGCCAGCGCGCTGTCTCGGAGGTGGCGCCGCGATCGGACAGGGCGAACACCGAGGCGCCAAAGGCTGCGCGCGACGGGGCCGCGTCGGCGTGAATCGAAATGAACAGGTCGGCGCCTTTCTTGCGGGCGATTTCCGTACGCTTGCGCAGCGGGATGAAGTAGTCACCGGTGCGGGTCAGCTCTGCACGGAAACCTTTTTCGCTGTTGATCTGACGCTGCAGTTCCTTGGCGATCTGCAACACGATGTCTTTTTCGTGCTGGCCACGCGAGCCGGAAGCGCCAGGGTCTTCGCCGCCGTGCCCGGCATCGATGGCAACCACGATGTCACGCTTGCCACTGGGTACCGGTGGTAGCTTGATCGCCGGCTGGGCCGGCGTCACTGGTACCGCCGGCGTGGTCGCAGGCGTTTGTACCGGGGCCGGAGCAGGTGGCGGCGCGCTGGCCGCGATAGCGTCAGCTTCCTGGTCATACAGGTCGACCACCAAGCGGTTGCCGTACTGTGCGTTGGGCGCCAGGGTGAAGCTTTTCGGGGTAACCGACTTTTTCAGGTCGACCACAACCCGAAGGTCGGTTGGCGTACGCTGAGCCGAACGTACACTGCTTATCGGCGTGTTGGAGGTGGCCACATTCAGTGGCGCGGCCAGTGTTGCGCCATTGATGTCGATGACCAGGCGATCGGGTGCGCTCAGGGTGAAGACACTATGCTGCACGGGGCCAGACAGGTCGAAGACCAGCCGCGTGTTGTCCGGTGCGCGCCACAGGCGCATGCTCTTGACTTGAGTGACGGCCAGAGCCTCAACGGTCACCGTTGTCAGCAGCAGCCCAACGATGGCGACCAGTGCGCGTATGCGCATACCTACCCCACTTACTGTTTATAGTGTTCGGCCAGTGCCACGCACCAGGCCTCGCCGCGAGCCCCCTGCGGCGAAAGGTTCAGCGAGCGTCCACTCGCTTGGGGGCTTATGGTAATGGTCAGGTCAGGCTTTGGCAAAACGCCCGCACCCTTTTGTGGCCATTCGAACAGGCACAGCGGGTCGCCCTCGAAATAGTCACGAATGCCCATGAACTCAAGCTCCTCCGGGTCGACCAGGCGATACAGGTCGAAGTGAAAGGCTCGGACCTCGCCGATTTCATAGGGTTCGACCACGGTGAACGTCGGGCTTTTCACAGCACCAGTATGGCCCAGACCACGGATCAGGCCACGCGACAGGGTAGTTTTACCCGCGCCCAGGTCGCCCTCGAGGAAAATCACGCCGCGACCGCCGGTCACCTCAGCCAGTGCTGCACCGAATTTGACCGTGGCCTCTTCATCGGCCAGAAACAGATTTAAGCCAGACACGCAGAATGCTCCTCCAACAACTCACGAATGGCCGGCGCCAGATCACTGGCCGCCAGGCCTCTACCTTTTTTCCCAAGACGCTCGCCGGCACAGGCGTGCAGCCACGCCCCCAGACAGCCCGCGCCCCAGGCATCCAGGCCTTGGGCCAACAGGGCTGCCAGCACGCCAGTCAGCACATCGCCCAGGCCGGCGCCGGCCATCGCCGGGTGCCCGCGCTCGCACAACGCCAGCTGCCCGCTCGGGGCTGCCACCAGTGTGCCAGCACCCTTGAGCACACAGACGCTGTTATAACGGCGCGCCAGCTTGCGCGCAGCACCAGGGCGGTCGGCCTGCACCGCCTCGGTGGCAATCCCCAGCAGCCGCGCCGCCTCCCCCGGGTGTGGAGTAAGGATGCTGCCACTGGGCAGGGCCAGCGGGGTGCGCGCCAGCAAATTCAGGGCATCGGCATCCCACACTTGCGGCCGCTCGGCGTTGGCCACCGCCGACAGCAGGCTGCGGCCCCACGCCGCCTGTCCCAGGCCGGGCCCGACTACCAGCACCGAGGCGCGCTCCAGCACGCCCATCAGCTGGTTGGCCGAACAGACACCCAGGCACATGACTTCGGGCAGGCGCGCCAGGCTGGCCGACACGTGCTCGGGCCGGGTTGCCACGCTGACCAGCCCGGCGCCGCACCGCAGGGCGGCTTCGGCGCTGAGCAACACAGCACCTCCGGTACCTAGGTCGCCCCCGACCACCAGTACATGGCCAAAGTCGCCTTTGTGGGCATGCGCCTGCCGTGCCGGCAGGCGGGCAACCGTCACGCTGCTGAGCAATTGTGGGGCATTACTGGGGTGTTTGGTCTGCGGCATGGGGTCAAAGGCTCCAATGTCTGGCAGAATTATACGCACCTGAGCCCGTATTGCCTTGCCCATCCATGTCCGCCTCTACACCTGACCTCGCCCAACTGGCCCAATCGATCAAGATTTGGGGCCAGGAACTCGGTTTTGCCCATGTTGGCATCGCCGGGGTCGACCTTGGCGAACACGAACACCACCTGCAGCGTTGGCTCGACGCCGGTTATCAGGGTGAAATGGAATACCTGGGCGCCCACGGCAGCAAAAGGTCACATCCCGACCAACTGATCCCCGGCACGGTACGCGTGGTCTCGCTACGTATGGACTACCTGCCCGGCGACACGCAGATGGCGCAGCGCCTGGCCCAGTCCGAGAAGGCCTACGTGTCACGCTACGCGCTTGGCCGGGATTACCACAAGCTGGTGCGCAAGCGCGTGCAGTTCCTCGCCGACCGCATCCAGGAAGCCATCGGCCCGTTCGGCTACCGCGCCTTCGTGGACAGCGCCCCGGTACTGGAAAAAGCCTTGGCCGAACAGGCCGGGCTGGGTTGGATCGGCAAGAATACGCTGCTGCTCAACCGCAAGGCGGGCAGCTACTTCTTCCTTGCCGAACTGTTCGTCGACCTGCCGTTGCCGGTGGACGAAGCCACCACCAGCGAGCACTGCGGGCGTTGCCAGGCCTGCCTGGACATCTGCCCGACACAAGCGTTTGTCGGGCCCTATGTGCTGGATGCGCGACGCTGCATCTCGTACCTGACCATCGAGCTGAAGGGCGCGATCCCTGTCGAGTTACGCGCAAAGATGGGCAACCGGGTATTCGGTTGCGACGACTGCCAGATCGTCTGCCCCTGGAACCGCTTTGCCAAGCACAGCCAGGAGCAGGACTTCCAGCCACGGCACGGGCTGGAAAATACCGACCTGGCGGCGATGTTCCTATGGGATGAACGCACCTTCCTGCGCAAGACCGAGGGCGGGCCTTTGCGGCGGGCGGGGTACGAGCGGTTCTTGCGCAACCTGGCGGTGGGGTTGGGCAATGCGCCCTCCACGATTCCGGTGATCGAGGCGCTGAAGGCCCGGCGTGACGATGAATCGGAATTGGTGCGCGAGCATGTGGAGTGGGCGCTGGCCCGACACGGAGCTCAATAGCGACCAGCCTCAGAGCATGCGCCATCCTTGTGGGAGCGGGCGCGCCCGCGAAGCAGGCAACACAGGGAATGGCACCGGCTTCGCCGGTGTTCGCGGGCACGCCCGCTCCCACAAGGGCCCTGTTGCGCTTGTAAATTGCGTCACTGCTGGTCGTTGTAGTGGAACTTAGGCATTTCCCAGTGGAAGCGTATCGCCAACAGGCGCAACAGGAAGCCGCCAAACAGAGTCAGCAACATCGCCTGCTCCGCCGGCACCTTGAAATACACGCATCCCAGATAGAACCAGGCCGCCGCAAATGACACGCTGGCATACAGCTCACGGCGAAACACCAGCGGGATGTCGTTGCAGAAGATATCCCGCAGGATCCCGCCGAACACCCCGGTGATCACCCCGCTGATCGACGCCACCAGCATGCCCTGCCCCATCTCCAGCGCCGTCATGCAACCTATCAGGGTAAACGCCACCAGCCCCAGGGCATCGAGCACCAGGAACAGCGAGCGAAGGCGGCGCATCATTGGCGCGATGAAAATGGTCAGCAGCGCCGCAAAACTGGTCAGCACCAGGTACTCAGGGTGCTTCACCCAGGTCAGCGGATAATGCCCGAGCAGCACATCACGCACCGAGCCGCCCCCAAGCGCAGTGACGCAGGCGATCAGCACCACGCCAAACCAGTCCATGCCGCGACGCCCGGCAGACAGCGCGCCAGTCATGGCTTCGGCGGTAATGGCGATAAGGTAGAGCATCAACAACATGGTGCGGGTCCGTGCAGGAAAGGCGCGCAGTCTAACCAGTTGCCCAGGGCACCAAAAGGGGGCGCAGATACAATATCTGCGCCAATTCGACTCACAGCTTGATGAAGTGCTCGCGATAGTGACGCAGTTCGGCGATCGATTCGCGGATATCGTCCAGCGCCAGGTGGGTATTGCCCTTCTTGAAGCTGTCACGCACGTCCGGCGCCCAGCGCGCGGCCAGTTCCTTGAGGGTGGAGACATCCAGGTTGCGGTAGTGGAAGTAGTTTTCCAGGTTGCGCATGTGGCGGTAGAGGAAACGACGATCCTGGCAGATGCTGTTGCCGCAGATCGGCGACTTGCCTTTAGGCACCCACTGCTCGAGGAAGGCGATGGTCTGTGCCTCGGCTTCGGCCATGCTGACCTTGCTCTCGCGTACGCGCTGGGTCAGCCCCGAAGCACCATGGGTGCGGGTGTTCCACTCGTCCATGCGCGCCAGCACTTCGTCACTGTGGTGGATGGCGATCACCGGCCCTTCGGCCAAGGTATTGAGCTCGCTGTCGGTGACGATGGTGGCCATTTCGATGATGACGTCGCTGTCCGGATCCAGGCCGGTCATTTCCAGGTCGATCCAGATCAGGTTCTGTGGGTTTTGCATGCAGGGGCTCCTCATATAGGCGGTCATATTAGCCTAGTGGCCAAGGCACGCCCATTCACGGCACAAAGGTGAGCAGAATAGTCCAGCGGCGGGCGTGCTAAACTGCCTGCCGTTTTCAATGCCCCACGCCGGGCCTCTCTTACGGTACCTTCATGGCCAAACGCCAGCTCAATCGCCGCCAAAACTGGCGGATCGAAAAAATCCAGGGCGAGCGCGCCGCTCGCGCGGCCAAACGCGAGCAGCATGCACTGCAGGAACTGGAAGGTGGCGACCTGGGGCCGGAACAACTGGGCCTGGTGATCGCGCACTTCGGCGTGCAGGTAGAAGTTGAAGCTCAGGATGGCGAAACCGCAGGCCAGGTGTTCCGCTGCCATTTGCGCGCCAACCTGCCAGCACTGGTCACCGGCGACCGTGTCGTGTGGCGTGCGGGTAACCAGGGCATCGGCGTGATCGTGGCGCAGATGCCGCGCAGCACCGAGCTGTGCCGGCCGAACAACCATGGTCAACTCAAGCCGGTGGCAGCCAACGTCGACCTGATCGTGATCGTGTTCGCCCCGGCGCCGGAGCCGCACCCGAACCTGATCGACCGCTATCTGGTAGCGGCCGAGCACGCCGGCCTGCGCCCGCTGCTGCTGTTGAACAAGGCCGACCTGATCAACGACGAGAACGGCCCCGGCCTGCATGCGCTGCTGGAGATCTACCGCGAACTGGGCTACCCGCTGCTGGAAGTATCGGCTCACCAGGGCGACGGCATGCAGCGCCTGCAGCAGCAACTCGACGGCCATATCAGCGTGTTCGTCGGCCAGTCGGGGGTGGGCAAGTCGTCGCTGGTCAACAGCCTGCTGCCAGACGCCGGCACCCGCGTCGGCGACTTGTCGGAATGGTCAGGCCAGGGTACCCACACCACCACCACGGCGCGGCTGTACCACTTCCCGAACGGCGGCGACCTGATCGACTCGCCGGGTATCCGCGAGTTCGGCCTTGGCCATGTCAGCCGCGACGACGTGGAGGATGGCTTCATCGAGTTCCGCGACCTGTTCGGCACCTGCCGCTTCCGCGACTGCAAGCATGACCGCGAACCGGGCTGCGCGCTGCTCAAGGCACTGGAAGAGGGGCGCATCAAGCCGCAGCGCATGAACAGCTACCGCTCGATCATCGCCAGCCTGGCAGAAGACAGCTACTGAAACGCTCGAATTGAAAGTTGCCGCGATCCCTTGTAGGAGCGGGTTTACCCGCGAATACGGTGGCGACTGCAACGGTGAACGGCAGGTGGAAATTGGCCAGCAGGTCCGGCCCTTTCGCGGGTGAACCCGCTCCTACGACGGCCTGCGCCCAATCACCGATGCGTA
>NZ_JBAMDI010000071.1:0-56605 GCF_036961695.1 Pseudomonas sp. CGJS7
GTGACCCTGAGCATCGAGCCCAAGAGCCCGAAAGAACACATCGCCGAGGAATGGCACGGCCGCCCGGTCTGCTACGTGCTCGAGGATTACGGCCTGTCCAACGCCCTGATCCTGGAGCGCGCCTGCCTGGAAAGCGGCCTGCCTTCGCCGCTGCAGCCGCTGCCCGGCGACCCGCTCGGGCGCAAGCGCGCCTACGTGGCGCTGTCGCGGCGCAACGCCGGTTCGCTGGCGCCGTCGGGCCCGCCTTCGGCCAAGACCCACTCCGGCTCGCTCGCTCGCCTGCTCGACGCGCACCGCGCCGATCCGGAGCTGGACGTGCAACTGGTGCCGGTGTCGATCTTCGTCGGCCGCGCGCCGGACCGCAGCAGCGGCTGGTTCTCGGTGCTGTTCTCGGAAAACTGGACCCTGGTCGGGCGGTTCCGCCGCTTGCTGGCGATCGCGCTCAACGGCCGCCACACCATGGTGCGGTTCTCCCCGCCCGTGTCGCTGCGCGGCATCGTCAGCGAAGGCCAGAGCGAAGGCCTGCCGCCCGAACGCACCGTGCGCAAACTCTCGCGGGTGCTGCGCACCCACTTCCGCCGCATCCGCGCGGCGGTGATCGGGCCCGACCTGTCGACCCGGCGCATGCTGATCGACCGCGTGCTCGCCGCCGAACCGGTCAAGGAAGCCATCGCCGACCAGGCCCGCCGCGACAACGGCAACGCCGCCGAAGCGTGGAAGAAGGCCCACGCGATGGCTTACGAAATCGCCGCCGACTATTCGCATCCGGTGGTGCGTTCGGCCAGCTTCCTGCTCACGCCGGTGTGGAACCGGATCTACCGCGGCGTGCTGGTCCATCACCTGGACAAGCTCAAGCAGGACGCGCCCGGTTACGAAGTGGTGTACGTGCCCTGCCACCGCAGCCATCTGGATTACCTGCTGCTGAGCTACCTGCTCTACACCAAGGGCATCGTGCCGCCGCACATCGCCGCCGGCGCCAACCTCAACCTGCCGGTGGTCGGCACCATCCTGCGCAAGGGCGGCGCGTTCTTCCTGCGCCGCAGCATCCGCGGCAGCGCGCTGTATTCGGCGGTGTTCTCCGAATACGTGGCGCAACTGGTCGCGGGCGGCTACTCGATCGAATACTTCATCGAAGGCGGGCGTTCGCGCACCGGCCGGCTGTTGCCGCCCAAGGGCGGCATGCTGGTGATGACCGTGCGCGGCTTCCTGCGCCAGCCGACCCGTCCGGTGCTGTTCCAGCCGGTCTACATCGGCTACGAAAAGCTGATGGAGGGCAACAGCTACCTCGACGAGCTGTCGGGCAAGCCGAAACAGAAAGAATCGATCTGGCAGTTGCTGTGGGGCATCCCCAAGGTGCTGCGTTCCAACTACGGCCAGGTGGTGGTGAATTTCGGCGAGCCGATCAAGCTGGGCGACATGCTCGCCGAGCACGCGCCGGAATGGGACGGCCGCCCGGTCGATGAAGACGACAAGCCGCAATGGCTGTCCAACACCGTCGACGCGCTGGCCGAACAGATCCAGATCAACGTCAACCGCGCCGCCGACGTCAACCCGATCAACCTGCTCGCGCTGGCGCTGCTGTCCACGCCCAAGCACGCGATGGGCGAGGCCGATCTGCTCGCCCAGATCGCCCTGAGCAAGACCTTGCTGGCCGAGCTGCCGTACTCCGACCGGGTCACCGTGACCCCGCACACGCCGCGCGAAATCGTCGCCCACGGCGAAGAAATCAACGTGCTCGAACGCGTCGCCCATCCGCTCGGCGACGTGCTCGGCGTGGACGGCGAAGACAAGGCGGTGTTGCTGAGCTACTTCCGCAACAACGTGCTGCATTTGTTCACCGCCGCCTCGTGGATCGCCTGCTGCTTCCAGCACAACCGGCGCATGAGCCTGGCCGGGGTGCTGCGCCTGGGCCGCAGCGTGTATCCGTTCCTGCAATCCGAATTGTTCCTGCCCTGGAGCGAAGACGAATTCGCCGAACGGCTGGCGCGCACGGTCGACGTGTTCGTGCGCGAAGGCCTGCTGGAACGGGTCAGCGACGACGACGGCGGCATCCTGGCGCGCAACGCCGGCCAGACCGACGAAGTGTTCCGCCTGCGCGCGATCGGCCACTCGCTGCAACAGGCCTTCGAGCGCTATTACATCGCCATCAGCGTGTTGGTGAAGAACGGCCCGGGCACGATGTCGGCCGGCGAACTGGAAAGCCTGTGCCAGCTCGCCGCCCAGCGCCTGTCGCTGCTGTACGCGCCGGCGGCGCCGGAGTTCTTCGACAAGACCCTGTTCCGCGGCTTCATCCAGAAGCTGCGCGAGCTCAAGCTGGTGTGGCCCGACAGCGAAGGCAAGCTGGCCTTCGACGCGCGCCTGGACGCCTGGGCCAAGGACGCCAAGGTCATTCTCGGCCGCGAACTGCGCCATACCATCGAGAAGATCAGCCCGGAGATGGCCAAGCCCGTGCGCGAAGACACCGGCGGCGGTTGAGCCTCGCCGCATCGCCCGTAGGCATGGTCAGACCGGCCGGCGATGCGAGCGGAAAAGGCCCACGCACGGTGGAGTGCGCGGGCCTTCGCCGATACGCAGGCTATTTCACGCCCTTGCACGCGTCTGCGAGTTTGGCCTGAACGTCCTGCGGCATCCGCCCTATCTCTTTCTGCAGAGCAAGCAACGCGTCTATCTTCGTCGTGTTGTTGCCCTGGCTTAAGGCCTTGGCATACTCGTAGCTCACCTGAAAACCTGGATAGGATGCCTCCGCAGATTTGAAGAGCGCCAGAGCCTCGTCGAATTTGCAATCACCCAATGCTTCGAAAGCGTCATCCTGGTCGGCCGCGGCTTGGAGCGCTTTACTGCCGGCCGGTCGCTCGTTGTTGATCTTTGCGGCCCCGGATTTATCCACCTCCACCAGCCCGACACCGGCGGCGACGGACTGATTCACCAACGTCTTGATGCCGTTGAAGCTGCAAGTGCCGGCGTACTGAATCAGTCGGTTTTCGACCTCGCTGTAGGTCGGCCGGGTCAGATTACGGTTCTTCTCCGCCTGTTCGGCCATCGCGCCGCGCACCAGCGCCTCCGCCGCCGCCAGATCCACGGCCGCTACGTAGTGTCTGTCGCGACTTTGATAATCCGCGTCGATGCCGCCGAACAGCGCGCTGACCGTTCCGGTGGCCAGATTGCTGGACTTGGTCAGGTTCAGCAGCGCGCTCAGCCCGGTATTGATATTGCTGGCGAAATCGCGATCGTAGTTGCGCTCTTGGCGTTGATGGGTGATTTCCGCGAGAAAATCGGCGCAAAGAAGATTGGTGAGCGCCATGCCGTGGTCCAGAAACTGCACCGCCAGAACATGGTCTTGCGGGACCGCGCGCGAGTTCTCCGCGCTGGTCTGAAAGCTGTCCAATACGTTGCGCAAATAAGGAGGCAACGCCTCTACTTTGCCGCGCCGCATCTTGGCGGTCTTGGTGGTCGCGGCGGATGAGCTGCTGCCGTTTTCTCGATCCTGCGCCAGTTGGTAGTAGGTATCGGGTTGTATTTTTTGCTTTGGAAACATTTGAGTAGCGCATCCGGTCAGCGCGAGCGCTGATGCCGCGGTCAAAGTCAAAAGCCTCACGTTGATTGGATATCGGCGCCGCTTATGGCCGTTATTGGGCGCCTTCGGGTTTGTCTGGCCAAGCCGGCATGCCGGTTCATTCGCATGGTGTTGCATGGTGTTGCTCCGTTCCCCTGGTGACTGGGAGAACGGCAAGACAATCCATGAACGGCCTTTGTTTTGTAGGGCGATGTGTACTGGGTGGAAAAAATGTTTCTGCATATCAGCTGCTCAATCGAATGGCTACGTTTTAAGTGCCTGCTGGCATGAGAATTAAATCTTCATGCGCTTGTTCGTCGATGCCGCTGCCTTGCCGGTTGTCGTCCGACCCGGTCGATGTTTATCCCCTGACGCACCGTGTTTGGTGGCAAGCCTCGGTGTTCGGCCAGTGAGTTGAAGCCGCCGGTCTCGCGCTTTCGGCGCCGCCGGCGAAGGCCGCCGATCGGTGACGGATATCGCCAGCCCTGATACTCGTCACTGCAAGCCCGGCGCGGGCGCGGGTTACCATCGCGCGACTCCGTCCCGCCTGCCGCCGATGTCCTCCAACACGACGACCGCTTCCCTGCCCACGCCCGATCCGTCCGCCGGCGCGTCCGCGCGCGAGGACGCCCCCGGCGCCTGGCACGAAATCCCGATGCTCACCGCGCGCCTGCTGTGGCGGCACTGGCCGGCGCTGACGTTCTGGTTCTTCGCCCAGCGCGTGGCCTACAACCTGCTGATGGACCTGGCGATCAAGCTCGGCGAGCGTTCGGTGCTGATGTCCTTCGCCGCGTTGTCGGTGCTGATCGTGACCCAGCTGGCCGGCACCATCTTGATGTTCCAGTCGCTGCGGCCGTCGCTGCCGATGCTGGCCGGCGGGGCGACCACGCCCGACACCGCCGCGGTGCGCAAGCAATGGATCACCGCGCTGGCGATCGCGATGCTGCCGTTCTTCGCCTATTACGCCGGTTGGGGATTGCTGGAAGACCTGCGCCGGCAGTTCCGCACCGAGTACGTGTTCAGCGTGTGGGAGAAGGAAAACCTCAACCGGGTGCTGCAGCTCAAGGGCTTGTGGATCGCGCTGGCGGTGGCCTGGGCGGTGCGCTGGTTCAGCAAGCGCCGCGCGGCCGCGACCGGGCATGCGGTGTGGAACGTGATCGCGACCAGCTGCGAAGCGTATTGGGTCTTCGTCGGCGTGGCGGCGATCGCGCAGGTGATGAAGACCGGCAAGGACTGGTGGCACGAACGCGTGGTCTACGTCGCCGCGACCGATTGGTGGGAAAGCCCGACCGCGTTGTTCAAGACCTTGGCGCCGACCAAGAAGGCGTTGGCGCCGCTGTGGGATTTCGTTTCCACCGCCGCCGGCGCGGTGGCGTTGCCGCTGATCTGGTTGGCGATCGCCGCGATCATCTACGGCATCGACCTGCGCCGCGCGCAGCGGATCGACGCGGCCGACGAGCGTCTGGGCAAGGCGGTGGAACGCTTCAAGGCCATGCACTTCACCTTGCGCATGCTCGCCGACAAGGCCAGCGCCGGTTGGAGCAGCAAGGGCGTGCCGGTGGTCAACAGCCTGCGCCTGGTGCTGCGCGCGGGATTGCCGGCGCTGCTGACCTTGTGCGTTTGCTGGCAGCTGCTGGCTTATATCGATTCGTGGTCGTGGCGGCTGATGCAGCAGTGGGTCGGCCCGCAGGATCCGGATTGGCAGCGGGTCAGCGGGCAGATTTACGCGGTGTTCCTCAACACGCCGCTGTCGTTCCGCACGTCGCTGCTGACCGATGTGCTGCGGGTGGTGTTGTTGGCGGCGACCTTCGATCGCGCGATCGCGCGGTTGCCGCGTAGCGCGTAAGCGGCGGGTTCGAGCGTAAGCGCGCGTCGCCACCCAACCGGCATCGTTCGCGCGAACGCGAGAATCCGGAAACTTCCACGCCGTCATTCCGGCGAAAGCCGGAACCCATTTTGACGTTGCTGTTGCTGCTGCTTGAAGGATCGAGCAACAGCAAGATCAACATGGATTCCGGCTTTCGCCGGAATGACGGTGGAATGAGGATTCCGGCGCAGTCTTGCGGCAATCCGATGCCGTGTAGCGCGTAATCGGAGAATTCGAGAGGGGCCGTCGTCCACTCTGGCCATCATTCTCTCGCCCGTCATTCTCTCACCCGTCATTCCGGCGAAAGCCGGAACCCATTTTGACGTTGCTGTTGCTGCTGCTTGAAGGATCGAGCAACAGCAAGATCAAAATGGATTCCGGCTTTCGCCGGAATGACGGTGGAATGGGAGTTCGTCGCAGCCTGGCGGTTATCGCCGCGCGCGCCGGAGATTTCGCCTACAACTCGAAATCCAGATACCGCCCCTTGGCGCTCTGCGAATGCGGGAACTCGATCCGCGCATGCAGGCCGTCCTGCTGCAGCTCGCGCGGCAGCACGAACGCGTGCTGGAACGCGAACGGCCGCCCGGGCACGGCCAGAATCTGCTTGTACTGCGCGTCGGTGCCGCTGCCGCAAGTGTTGGGGAGCTTGGCGGTCTTGCTCAAGCGCGGCAGGCCGACCGGATCGGCTTCCCAGCGCCGGCCGCGCGCATCGACGATCGCGCCGCGGCATGCGTCCAGGGCGCGGGTCTGCGTACCCGAATCGGCGATCACCTCATAGCGCACCAGCATCACGCCGGCATCCTTGCGCAGCGGGCCCTGCAAGCGCGGATCGCGCGGCGCCAAGACTTCGGCGCCGAGCAAGCGCCAGCGCGCGCCTTCGAACGCGGTCCATTCGCCCTTGCCGGCGCGTACCGGGGTGCTGGGACGGCGTTCCTGATAGCTGTTCAGCGCTTCGCGATACGGCGCGTAGATCGCCCAGCCGCCGAGCACCGCGGTGCCGAGCAGCCACCAGACATTGCTCCGCCACCAGCCGATGCGGCGCGGCGCGGCGGCGGTGGAGGCCGGTTCGGAAGACGGAGTGGCATTCATCGGTGCGGCGCTCACATGCGCAGGTCCAGGACCGGTTTGGCTTCGCTGGCGAGCTTGCGCGCGCCGGCCTTGTCGATGCCCAGATCGACATCGATCAGGCTGTCGCCGCCGACCGGCAGCAAGGTGCCCCAGTACAACTGCAGGTGCGCGCCTTCGAGTTTGTCGGCGGGCACTTCGAAGAACCACGCGCCTTCCTCGACCAGGCCCGGCGCCAGCGCGCGGTCGCTCAGGTTGATCCCGCGCAGCTTGGGCCGCTCGGTGTCGGCGGCGACATACACCAGGCCGTCGCGGGTTCGCACTTGCGCGCCGACATAACCGGGCCGCTCGCTGGCTTCGACCTTGGCCAGCACCGACAGCCACAGGCCGGGCGTGCGCAGCACGTAGTCGCCGCGGCGCGAATAGTCGCCCTTGAGCATGTACGCGTGGGCGGCCTTGACCCGGCCGACCTCGACCGCGAAGTTGCGCCCGACCACGCGCCCGGGCGCCTTGGCCGCCTGCACCAAGGGCGCATCGCGCTCTTCGTAGCTCGACTCGCCCTTGCGCAGCGCCACCACCGCGACCAACGCCAGCACGATCCACAGCGCGTCGCGCCAGCGCCAACGCGGCAGGCGCCAGCGGCCGGCGGCGGCCGGTGCGTCGGCCGCGCTCACGGCGCCACCATCCGGTTGCGCAAGTCTTGCACCGGGATCTTGAACTTGGCCGCCGGGTTGCCCTGCATCCACGCGCCCTCGTCGTTGAGATAAGCCTTGGCTTTGTAGTCGCGCGCGAACACGCCGAAGGTCGCCTGCGGCGAATGCGCGTAGTCCTTGGGCAAGGGCCAGACCAAGTCCACGCGTTGCTTCAGGCGCGGATGCAGATCGCTGGCGATGGTGTGATCGTCGGCGATCAGCACGGTGTCGGCCAGCACCGGCTCGCCGCCCTTGCTCACCAGGATCAGGTCTTTGATCGGATAGGTCAGCCCGCCGAAGCTGCGCGGGGTGAGGTTCTCGATGTCGGCCTGCAGCACCAGGTACTGCTTGTCCGGATTGAAGCTGTCGATCTGGCCGCCGGGCTTGTAGCGCGCGACCCAGGCGCGCAGCGGCGTCACCGCCATCGCGCCGCCTTGGAAACGGTGGCCGGCCGGGTATTGCGGCAGCGGTTTGGTGACGCTCTTGGCCTGCTTGAAACCGCCCAGGGCGAAGGTCAGCACCAGCGCGATCGCGGCCACGGCCGCGGCTGCCTGCCACCAGGGATTGCGTGCCGCTTTGACCAGTTCGTCCTTGTTCGCCATGCCGTTGCCACGCCGTCGAGTGGCGGCACCCTAGCACAGCGAATGTGCCCGGCAGCAGCTGGGTTTCGCACTAGATGACTATGACGGCGCGGTGTGCTCGCCGACGCGCGCGGCGAACTCCGGCGCCGGCGCTCAGGCCGGTTCGTCCGGGATCAGCGCGCTCTCCAGCCGCGCGATGCAGTCTTTCAGCCACAGCTTGCGCTTCTTCAGGCGTTTGACCGTGAGCTCGTCGGCGTCGGTGTCCAGCGACAGCCGATCGATGGCGAGGTCCAGATCGCGGTGTTCCAGCCGCAGATGGGCCAGTTGCTGGGTGATTGCGGCGGGGTCCGTCTCGGTCATCCGAAGAGCTTAACGTGCGGCGATGTCGATTCCATACCCCCACGCTGGCTGGCCCATGCGTGGGTCGACGGGCCGCATCGAGGCGGTCGCTCGGCTGCGCCGGCGGCCGGCGCTGAACGGTCGCGAAAGCCCCTCGGCCGACGTGTTTCGCGCGCGCAACAAGTAAAAAATTCATTCATATTTAGTTATTAATTCGTTTGCATAAGCTTTGCCCGCGGATACCCCGCACAAGGAGGACGTGCAATGAATCGG
Source organism: Pseudomonas sp. CGJS7 (assembly GCF_036961695.1). Lineage (NCBI taxonomy): Bacteria > Pseudomonadati > Pseudomonadota > Gammaproteobacteria > Pseudomonadales > Pseudomonadaceae > Pseudomonas > Pseudomonas sp. CGJS7. The sequence goes on from NZ_JBAMDI010000071.1 coordinate 8,371, forward strand.
TTCGTACTGATCCTGGTGTCGTTCGTGTTGGCCGGCGCTTCGCCGCTGGCCCTGGCCAAGGAAGGCGTGATCGTGCAGGGCGAGAACGGCACCAAGTGGTGCTGCCCCAAGGGCGAGAAGGGCCCGGATTGCGAGAAGGGCGCGTCCACCATCCCGGTCGGCGCCCGCTGCAACTTCGCCTCGCTGCTGGTGCCGGTGGATCCGGCCACGCCGGTCAAGCCGGTCAGGCCGGTGGTGCGCGGCGAAGCCAAGGCGGCCGCGCCCAGGGCCGCGGCGGCGGTCGAGGGCAAGTAAGCGCGGCAAGGGTTCGGGCGGATGAAGCGCCCATCGGTGCGATCGGCGACGGCGCGGAGCTCCGCGCCGTCGCCGTGTTTCGGCGCTGCGATCGTGTCTCATCGCGCCTTGCGGCGCGTCCGGCGACCCGGGTTTCGCTCTGGCATGCGTGCGGCCCGGTAGAATCGACGGTCTTATGAGCACCGTCCTGCCCCTCGCCGAACCCATCCGTCGCGCCCGCGCCGATCTCGCCCCGGCCGCCGCCGTCGACAGCGAGCGCCTGGCGACCCGCCTGCGCCATCAAGTCGGCCGCGCCATCGCCGACTTCGGCATGATCGAAGACGGCGACAAGGTCATGGTCTGCCTGTCCGGCGGCAAGGACAGCTACACCATGCTCGACGTCCTGCTGCAGTTGCAGAAGAAGGCGCCGGTGAAGTTTGAGCTGGTCGCGGTGAACCTGGACCAGAAGCAGCCCGATTTCCCCGAGCACGTGTTACCGGCGTATCTGGAATCGATCGGGGTGGCGTACAAGATCCTGGAGCAGGACACCTACTCGGTGGTCACCCGGGTGGTGCCGGAAGGCAAGACCATGTGCTCGCTGTGTTCGCGGCTGCGGCGCGGCGCGCTGTACACCTACGCGGCCGAGCAGGGCTTCACCAAGATCGCGCTCGGCCACCATCGCGACGATCTGGTCGCCACGTTCTTCCTCAATCTGTTCTTCCACGCCAAGCTCAGCGGCATGCCGCCGAAGCTGTTGTCGGACGACGGCAAGCACGTGGTGATCCGGCCGCTGGCCTACGTGCGCGAGGACGACATCGTCGACTACGCCGCGATCAAGAATTTTCCGATCATTCCGTGCAACCTGTGCGGCTCGCAGGAGAATCTGCAGCGCAAGCAGGTCAAGCGGATGATGGACGCGTGGGAGCGCGAAACGCCCGGCCGCATCGAAACCATTTCGCGCGCGCTCGGCGATATCCGGCCCTCGCAGTTGAGCGATCCGAAGCTGTTCGATTTCCTCGGCCTGGGCCAGGCCGGCGCGGCGCCGCTGGCGGATGCGCCGGTGTGGCTGGACGAATCGGCGATTGACAGCAACGACGCGCGCGTTGGATAACCGCGTACCTCTCAGGCTGTCATTCCCGCGAAGGCGGGAATCCAGTGCCTTTCGTGCGAGAACGCTTGAAGTCTCTGGATTCCCGCCTTCGCGGGAATGACGAGCAACTGCGGCGCGGCCCGTTCCCTATTCCTCTTTTTCGGTCTCTATTAGATGTTCTTCCGCAACCTGACGTTCTTCCGCTTCCCCACCACCCACAAACTCGACGATCTCGACAAAGGCCTGGCCGAGTGCGCGCTCAAGCCGGTCGGCCCGCTGGAACTGTCCTCGCGCGGCTTCATCTCGCCGTTCGGCCGCGACGCCGAGGACGCGGTGATGAGCAACCGCATCGGCGATGCGATCTGGATCACCGTCGGCGGCGAAGACCGGCTGCTGCCGGGCGCGGTGGTCAACGACATGCTGGCCAAGAAGCTGGCCGAGATCGAACAGAAAGAAGGGCGCAAGCCCGGCGGGCGCACGCGCAAGCGCTTGAAGGATGAGTTGATCGTCGATCTGCTGCCGCGCGCGTTCATCAAGCCCAGCCGCACCGACGCGATGATCGATCTGGAGCACGGCCTGGTGATCGTCGACACCTCCAGCCGCAAGACCGGCGAAAACATCATCAGCGAAATCCGCCGCGCGACCGGCAGTTTCCCGGCCTTGCCGCTCAACGCCGAGATCGCGCCGCGTTCGATCCTCACCGGCTGGGTCGCCGGCGAGGAGCTGCCCGACGGCATCAGCCTGGGCGACGAATGCGAACTGCGCGACCCGGTCGATCAGGGCGCGGTGGTCAAGTGTCAGCGTCAGGAGCTGGAGAGCGATGAGATCGCCAAGCACCTGGAGACCGGCAAGCAAATCACGCGGTTGGCGCTGACTTTGGACGATCACGTGTCGTTCGTGATCGGCGAGGATTTGGTGGTGCGCAAGTTCAAGTTGCTGGACGGCGCGGTGGATCAGCTCGAACACAGCGACGGCGACGGCTTGCGCGCCGAGCTCGATGCGCGGTTTGCGTTGATGAGCGCGGAAGTGAAGCGGTTGTTCCGGGTGTTGGAGTCGGCGTTGAAGTTGTCGAAGGTCGAGGCCTGACGTCTTGGGTGGGGGCTGCGTGCCCTCATCCGCCCTGTCGGGCCCTTCTCCCGCGAGCGGGAGAAGGGCTAAGCAACGCCGCTGCTTTTTTAGCCCCTCTCCCGCTTGCGGGAGAGGGGTTGGGGTGAGGGCAACACAGGCGAGGCGAATCCTCCCGCCGTCATCAACACCAAGCCCCACAAGCGCTATGCTTCCCCCATGGCGGCCCCCCACCCATGACCAGCCTTCTGCGCCTGCTCACCGGCCAGCTCAAGGCCGCGCCGCGCGCCGTCTCGCGCGAAACCATCGCCGTCGTCCTGGCCAACGGCCAAACCGTCGAAGTGCTGCGCGTGCGCGACCCGCGCGCGCGCCGGATCAAGCTCAGCGTCGATGAGCGCGGCCCGCGCCTGACCCTGCCGATGCGCGCCAGCGAGATCGCCGGCCAGCGCTTCGTGATCCAGCACGGCGATTGGCTGCTGGCGCAGATCGCCAGCGCCGGCAGCGACGCGCCCGAGCTGCAGGCCCATGTCACCGCCCGCCTGCCCTTGCGCGGCCGCGAGGTGCCGCTGCGCTGGCAGAGCGCCCGCTATCTGCGGCTGCAGCTGGACGAACACGAGGACGCGCTGCTGATCGCCGCGCCCGAGGCCGTCAACCCCAAGGCGCTGCGCCGCGCGCTGCGCGATTTCTACGAGGGCCAGGCCCGCGCCGACGTCGGCCGCTGGCTGCCCAAGTACCTGCCCGGACTGCCGCGCGCGCCTTCGCGGCTGCGCTATCGGGTGATGTCCTCGCAATGGGGCTCGCTGGCGCCCGACGGCGCGCTGTCGCTGGATCTGTCGCTGGTGCTGGCGCCGCCGGCGGCGTTCGAGTACGTGCTGGTGCACGAGCTGTGCCATCTGATTCACGCCGACCATTCGCGAGCGTTCTGGCGCGAGGTCGAACTGCGTTGCCCGCATTGGCGCGATCAGCGCGAATACTTCCGCGCCTCCGGACGCGCGCTCAAGGCCGGCCTGCGCCGCTTGATCGCGGACGACCGATAACCCCACCGCGGCGACGTTCGCCCGCCGGCGTTACTGCGCCGCCAGAAAGCGCTGAAAAATCGGCCCGACCTGCTCGGGGTGTTCCATATGCAGGTGATGGGTGCCCGCCAGGATGTGCAGTTCGCCGTCGGCGAGCAAACCCGCGCGCTCGCGCCGCTGCGCATCGGGCATGTAGCTCTGCGCCGGATCGGCCCAGACCATGCAGGTCGGGCATTCGATCGCGCGGATCAGCGCGCGCATTTGCGCCTCGCTCTGGCGCAGCGCCGAAGTCAGGGTCAGGCGCGGGTCGCTGCGCCAGACGTAACCGCCCGCGCCTTCGCCGCCGCGCGCCGGAGCGACGCCGCGTTCGACCAGCAGCCGCGCCACCGGTTCGCTCAGGTCGTTGGCGACGATCCGCGCCTTGATCGCGGTGGCGATGTCGCCGAACACCCGCAATTGCTTGCCGCTCACCGCGGCCATGCCGGCGAAGGCCTCGCGCAGGCGCGCGCCGACCCGCTCCTCGGGTTCGGACAGCGAACCCAGCGCCTCGATCAACATCAGACGCGAGACCCGTTGCGGCACCGCCGCGGCAACGACGCTGGCGGTGGCGCCGCCGAGCGAATGGCCGAGCAGGTGGAAGCGATCCCAACCCAGCGCATCGGCCACCGCCAAGGCCGCGCGCGCGGCGGCGATCAGGGTGTATTCGGCGGCCGGCGGCAGATGCGCGCTGGCGCCGTGGCCGGGCAGGTCGGGCGCGACCAGATCGCAATCGTCGAACCACGGCGCCAGCGGCACGAAGCTGGCGGCGTTGTCCAACCAACCGTGCAGCGCCAACACCCTCGGCGCGCCGGCGCGGCCGTTGCGCAATCCGGCCAGCCGGCCGAACTCGGTATCGACGACGAATTCCTGCATGGGGTTCTCGATGCCTGTGTAGCGGGTCAGGTCCAGGCGGCCAATTCGCGCTGCACCACCCCGGCCAACGCCGCGGCATGCGCGGGCGATTCGTTGAGGCAGGGGATGTAACGCAATTGCCCGCCGCGCGCGGCGAAGTCCTCGGCCAGCATCATCGCCACTTCTTCCAGGGTTTCCAGGCAATCCACCGCGAACCCCGGCGCGACCACGTCGACCTGGCGCACGCCGCGCGCGGCCAGCGCGGTCAAGGTGTCGGCGGTGGCCGGTTCCAGCCAGCGCTCGCGGCCGAAGCGCGACTGATAAGTCAGCGTCCACGCCTCATCGGGCAGTTCCAGCGCGTGGGCGATCGCGCGCGCGCTGGCTTCGCATTGGCGCGGATACGGATCGCCGGCGGCGGCGAAGCGCTGCGGCAGGCCGTGAAAGGAAAACAGCAGATGCTCGCCGGCGCCCTGGCTCAGGCGATGGCGATGGACCGAGTCGGCGACCGCGGCGACCCAGTCCGGGTCGAGGTGGTAGTCGTGCACCATCCGCGTGTCCAGGCCTTCGGCGCGCGCCAACACATCGCCGACCGAGGCGGTGGTGGAGGTGGAATACTGCGGATACAGCGGCAGCGCGATCACCCGCTTGATCCCGTCTTCGCGCAACTGCTTGAGCAATTGCTTCCACGACGGTTTGCCGTAGCGCATCGCATGCAGCACCCGATGCTGGGGCAATTCGCGCTGCAGCGCCTCGGCCAGGCGGCGCGTGTGCACCGCCAGCGGCGAGCCTTCCGGCAGCCAGACGCTGGCGTACTTGTGCGCGACCTTGCTGCTGCGCAGCGGCAGAATGGCGAAATGCAGCAGCGGGCACCACAGCCAGCGGTTCATGTCGACCACGCGGCGGTCGTGCAGGAATTCGGACAGATAGCGCCGCACCGCCGCGGTATTGGGGGCATCGGGCGTGCCCAGATTGACCAGCACCACCGCGGTGTCGGCGGCGGCGCGGTGGGCGTTGGGGTCGATGCTGGCGGACGCGGGCATGCGCATAGGATGACATTCGCGCGCCGGCCTGGGCAGTCGCGCGGGCATCGTTGTTTCGGATCGGTGCCATCGATCGCGCCGATTGCGGCCGATACGACGGCGTCGCGGACGCGCTGGATGCGCGCCGCGCGGCGGATGCGGCCTACAATGCGCGGCCTGCGTCGGCCCCGCGCTTCAGCCTGCAGTTAGGCGGTGATTCATCGCCGCCGCACTAGCCTGAACCGACTGTCGTTCTCGCGGTCAGAGCATTACCGCCGTGGGCCGGGCCCGTGGTGCACACATCCCGCACAACCGTCGGAGTCCCTCATGTCCCGTCCGCTGCCCCGCGTCCTGAGTTTGAGCCTGGCCCTGAGCCTGGGGCTCGCCGCCACCGCCGCCGTGGCCGGTCCGACCGAAGACCAGCGCGCCCGCGACGCGGTGCGCGTGCTCGGCGATATCCAGCAAATTCCCGAATCCTCGATTCCCGACAAGCTGTTCGACGACGCGCGCGCGATCGTGGTGGTGCCCGATACGCTCAAGATCGGTCTGGTCGTCGGCGGCCGTCGCGGCCACGGTTTGGTCTCGGTGAAGAACCCCGACGGCACCTGGTCCAATCCCAGCTTCGTCAAACTCACCGGCGGCAGCTTCGGTTTCCAGGCCGGCGTGCAGTCTTCCGACATCGTGCTGGTGTTCCGCGGCAACCGCGGCCTGGATTCGATCGTCAACGGCAAGCTCACCCTCGGCGCCGACGCCAGCGTCGCCGCCGGCCCGGTCGGGCGCACCGCCGCGGCCGCCACCGACGGCCAGCTCAAGGCCGAGATCTGGTCGTGGTCGCGCGCGCGCGGCCTGTTCGCCGGCATCGCCCTGGACGGCGCGGCGCTGTCGATCGACGACGACGCCAATCAGGCGGTCTACGGCGAGGGCAACACCCCGCGAATGATTTTCGAAGGCCGCGCCACCGGTCAGCCGTCCACGGCGGTGGTGGATTTCCGCGATCGCCTGGAAGAAGCCAGCGCGTCGGCGCGCGCGCACCGCACCGCCGAAGAACAGCGCATTCCGCTGGGCGCGACCGTGTATCCGGCCGCCGGGGTGACCCCGACCGGTCCCGCGCAACCGGCCGCGACCGCCCCGGCGGACCGCGCGCCGGCCCACGAGCGCCTGGCGCCGGCGATTCCCGAACAGCCCACGCAGGGCCCCAAGCCGTTCGAAACCGTGCCGGCGCAGCCCAATCCGGCCAAGGTCGAACCCTTGCCCTGAGCGGGTTCGGCCGAGCTTGGCGCGACGCTGGCGGCTCTGCCGCCGCCGTCGCCCCGGGCCGCGCATGACCGATGGCCTATTGCACGTGTTTTCGTGTATTTGCGGGCCGCCGCCGCAACATCTGCTTACTAAGGTTGCGGTATCCTCGCTGTCCCAGCCGTCGCGGCGCATCGCGCGCCGGCCGTGGGCTCGCTGATCGGACCAGCCGGCGTTTCGCATCTCTCCTTCATCCTCGGGTTCACCAATCCGCTTTACGGGACACCGCCATGGGCAGCATGAGTTGGATTCACTGGGTCGTCGTCCTGCTGATCGTCGTTCTCGTGTTCGGCACCAAGCGCTTGGGCAACATCGGCAAAGACGTCGGCGAAGCGGTCAAGGGCTTCAAGAAAGGCATGGCCGACGAAGACAAGCCGGCCCAGCTCAACAGCGACGAAGCGCGGCGCGGCGACAGCAACGCCAACGCGTCCTCGCGCAACGACGAGCACACCCCGCGCTGATCCGGCGCGGTTAGCCTTACTCCGTCCGGTCGCGCCGCCATGTTCGACATAGGCTTCTCGGAAGTCTTCGTGATCGCGATCGTCGCCTTGATCGTGCTCGGCCCCGAGCGCTTGCCCAAGGCCGCGCGTTTCGCCGGCCTGTGGGTGCGGCGCGCGCGGGCGCAGTGGTATTCGGTCAAGTCCGAGCTGGAAAACGAGCTCGCCGACGAAGAACTCAAGCGCAGCCTGCGTCAGGCCCAGGCCGACCTGCGCGATGCGCAGGCGCAGTTGCGCGACAGCGGCCAGATCATGCGCGAGGGCGCCGACGATCTGAACCGGCGCATCGCCGCGCCGGTCGGCGCGGCGGCGACGGCCGAAACGCCCGCGGCCGCTTCCACCGAGACCGTCGAAACGTCCGCCGCCGATCCGGCCCAGGACGCGCCATCGTCGGTGTCGCACCCCGATTACGGCGGCGCCGCCTTGCCCGACTACCGCCCCTCCCAGCCGCAGACGCCGAACGATGAGCGACGCTGATTCCCGCTCCGGCGATGCCCACGGCGAACCCGCGGCCGAGCCGCGCCTGCTCGATCACCTGATCGAACTGCGCGCGCGTTTGCTGCGCGGGGTCACCGGCCTGATCGTGGTGTTTCTGGGCCTGTTGCCGTTCGCCAACAAGCTCTATCACTTCCTGGCCACGCCGCTGCTGGCCAAGCTGCCGGCCGGCAGCCAGTTGATCGCGGTGGAAGTGGCCTCGCCGTTCTCCGCGCCGATCAAGCTGGCGTTCTTCGCCGCGCTGATGGTGTCGATGCCGTGGCTGCTGTACCAGGCCTGGGCGTTCGTCGCGCCGGGCCTGTACAAGCGCGAAAAGAAACTGGCGCTGCCGCTGCTGGTGTCGGCGCTGGTGCTGTTCTACGCCGGCTGCGCGTTCGCGTTCTTCCTGGTGTTGCCGTCGGTGTTCGGGTTCCTGGTCAAGGTCACCCCGACGGGCGTGGCGATGATGACCGACATCAACGCCTATCTGGATTTCGTGCTGATCCTGTTCCTGGCCTTCGGCATCAGCTTCGAAGTGCCGGTGGCGTTGGTGATCCTGGCCCTGCTGGGCTGGGTCACCCCGACCCAGTTGAAAGAAGCGCGCGGTTACGCGGTGGTCGGCATCTTCATCATCGCCGCGGTGATCACCCCGCCCGATGTGGTGTCGCAGCTGATGTTGGCCATCCCGATGTGCCTGTTGTACGAGCTGGGCATCATCGCGGCCAAATGGGTGGCCTCCGAGCCGCGCGACGCGGACGACCGTCCGACCGGCGACGCGCGCGACCCATGAGTTCGCCGGCGCGGTCGGCGCCGGCCGCGGCCGCGTGGGTGCCGGCGGGGCTTTGGGTCCGTTATCTGGCGTGGTCGCTCGATGCGGCCTTGATCGCGGCCTCGACCACGCTGATCGGCGCCGCCCATTGGCGCCGGCTGGCCGCTGCCGCGGGCGAGGCCTATGCGGCGATGAATGCGCGGGTGGCCGAAGTGATGTCCGGCGCGGTTCTGGACGATCTGGATTTCGGCGGGTTCTCGCAGCAATTGCTGGCCGATCCGGGCGTGCACGCGGCCGCGGCGAGCACCGCCGGCGCGCTGACGTCGCTGATCCTGGGCTGGACGTTTCTGTACGCGTTGCTGGGCCTGGTCTACGAAGTCGGCTTCGTCGCGTTTTCGTCTTGGCGTGCCACCCCGGGCAAGCGCGCGCTGGGTGTATGGGTGAGCGATGAGGCCGGCCGCCGGCTCGGCGCGGGGCGCGCCGCCCTGCGTTATCTCGGCGGCGGTTTGTCCTGGCTCAGCTTGAACATCGGCCACTTGATGGCCGCGGCGAAACCCGAGCATCGCGCCCTGCACGACCGCATCGCCGGTGCGCGGGTGGTGCGCGCCGGCGACGCGCAGACGCCGCTGTGGGGCTGGGCCTGGTTGTTGCTGCAGGCCATCGCCAGCCTGGCCGCATGCGTGTGGTTGGCGCGGGCGATGCAGGCCGCGCTGGACGCGGTGCTGCTTCAGAACGGCGCGATTTGACCGACGCGCGCTAAGCCGCGCCGCTCAGGCTTCCAGATGCCCCGGCGGCGCATTCGACGCGGCCGTCGGCGCATCGTCGTTGTGCGCGAACACGTCGCGCCAGGCGAAGTAACAGGTGCCGCACATCACCACCAGCACCGCCATCCCGTACAGCGCGAACAGCGCCGTCACCAGCAACTGACCCAGCACCGGGTTCAGCGCCGATCCCAGCGACAGCAGCAACAGCGCGGCGGCGCTGACCAGCAAGCCGCACACCATCACCCCGAACATGAACAACATCGCCGCGAACAGATACGAACCCAGATTCCACAGCGACGCGCCGAAGCTGCGCTTGACCGCATCGGAAATGCTCAGCCCGGAGAACATGATCAGCGGCACCGACACCAGCACCACCGCGGTGCTGAGGTAGTAGTAGATCAACTGCACCAGCACCACCATCGCAGGCTGATCGGCCGCCGGCGCCGAGGTGACCCGGCCGACGATCGCGTTGCGCACCATGTCCTGGTACTGCGACCAGAAATCCAGCCCGGTCGCCCACAGCAGCAGCGAACCGCAGATCAGCGCCAGCGCGATCTGGACCAATCCCAGCAACGCCAGCGGCAGCGCCTTGTGCAACCGCAGCGGCGCGAACAGATCGCGCGCGCGCACCGGCCGGCCGCTCTCGGCCTCGCGGATCACGTGCATCAGCCCGCCCAGCAGCACCGGCAGCACCAGCACCGCGGCGAATACCGCCACCACCCAGGTGGTGATGAAGCTGTCCATGCTCATCGAATCCCCGCCCAGGCGCAGCGGCGTGGTGAACAAGTACAGCAGCAGATACAGCACCGCGATCAGCAGCAGCGCCGCGCCGAAGATCGCGCGCGGATTGCGCGTGCCCAGGTTGATCGCGCGGATCAGCCATTGCGCTCCGTGGGTCAGCGGCACCTTGCGTATCGGTTGGCTCATCGAATCGATCCCGGGGGCTGGGAGGACGGCGGCGGGCCGCCATTGAATCGGATCGCAATGCGCGTCGCGGCCGCGGCATTGCCCGGCCGTCGCGCGGACGGCGTCTCAGCGTCCGTGCAACGCACGCGCATGGCCGACGAAACGGCGCAGCACCCGCCGCGCATGCGGCGCGGCGCTGACGCCGCCGGCGATGGCCTTGGGGCAGTGGCCTTCGCTGCGCAGCGCGTCCTGGCGCGCGCGGACGTAGCCGCGCATGTGGCTGGCGCTGAATTCGGGATGGAACTGCACGCCCCAGGCGCGATCGCCCCAGCGGAACGCGTGGCAGGCATCGTGGGCCGAGCGCGCCAGCACGGTCGCGCCGTCGGGCGCGCGCAACACCGTTTGCAGATGGGTGGCCTGCGCCGGGAAGCGCTCGGGCAAACCGGCGAACAGCGGATCGGCGGCGGCGCTGGGATGCAGCTCCAGCCCGATCGTGCCCATCTCGCGGCCGGCCGGGTGATTGCCGACTTCGCCGCCGAGCGCATGCGCCAGCAGTTGGTGGCCGTAGCAGATGCCGAACAGCGGCAAGCCGGCATGGGCGGCTTCGCGCAGCCACTGCGCGCTGCGTTCGCTCCATTGCGCGCGGTCGGTGACCATCGCGCCCGAGCCGGTGACGATGGCGCCGGCGAAGCCCTCGCGGCCGGGCAGTTCCTCGCCGGCCTCGACGTTGACCACCACCGCCTCATCCCGGTCCAGCCCGGCGGCGACGCGGATCCAATGCGGAAAGCCGCGATGACGGCGCATGGAGGCGACCGGCTGACCGGTCTCGAGGATCAGGAAGGGCGGGTTCACGGCGGGGCGTCGAAGGGGGATGGCCACTGCTGAGTCGGGGCGAAGCCCTGTATTTCAAAGGCTCGCGGCTATACTAACCCGCTTTGCTGCACTGCGATGAGCCCATGAGCGCGAGCGACGCCCCCCCTTCGGTGATCACCTTCCAGAGCATGATCCAGCGCCTGAACGCCTATTGGGCTGAACAGGGCTGCGTGCTGATCCAGCCGCTGGACCTGGAAGTCGGCGCCGGCACCTTCCACCCGGCGACCTTCCTGCGCGCGCTGGGTCCGGAGCCGTGGAACGCGGCCTACGTCCAGCCCTGCCGCCGTCCCACCGACGGCCGTTACGGCGACAACCCCAACCGTCTGCAGCGCTACTACCAGTACCAGGTGGCGATGAAGCCCAGCCCCGACAACATCGTCGAACTGTACTTCGCCTCGCTCAAGGCGCTCGGCGTGGACCCGCTGGTGCACGACCTGCGCCTGGTCGAGGACAACTGGGAATCGCCGACCCTGGGCGCCTGGGGCCTGGGCTGGGAAGTCTGGCTCAACGGCATGGAAGTGACCCAGTTCACTTACTTCCAGCAAGCCGGCGGCCTGGAATGCCGGCCGGTGCTGGGCGAGATCACCTACGGCCTGGAACGTTTGTGCATGTACCTGCAGAACGTGGATAGCGTGTTCGACATCGTCTGGACCTACGGCCCCGACGGCCGCCCGGTGACCTACCGCGACGTCTACCACCAGAACGAAGTCGAGCAGAGCGCCTACAACTTCGAACACGCCGACGTGGCCGAGCTGTTCCACCGCTTCGACGCGTGCGAGAAAGAAGCGCAGAAACTGATCGAACTCGGCCTGCCGCTGCCGGCCTACGACCAAGTGTGCAAGGCCAGCCATTCGTTCAACCTGCTCGACGCGCGCCGCGCGATCAGCGTGACCGAACGTCAGCGCTACATCCTGCGGGTGCGCAAGATCGCCCAGGGCGTGGCCGAGGCTTACTACGCGCAGCGCGAAAAACTCGGGTTCCCCGGCCTCAAGCCCGCACCCGCACAAGCCGCATAACCAGAGCCCCTCTCCCGCTCGCGGGAGAGGGGTTGGGGTGAGGGCTGCAAGCGCCTCATCAACCAACACCAACCTCGCCGCAGCACGCGCGAGGCGTCTTCGAAACACGAAGGCAACACCGCAAAGGCCACCGCATGAGCACGACCCAACCTCTCCTGATCGAACTGGGCACCGAAGAACTGCCGGTCAAGGCGCTGCCCGGCCTGGCCCAGGCCTTCTTCGACGGCGTGCTGGACGGCCTGCACAAGCGCGGCATCGGCTTCGACCGCGACGGCGCCAAGCCGCTGTACACGCCGCGGCGTCTGGCCGTGTCGTTGAACGCGGTGGCGGTGCGTCAGCCCGAGCAGAACAGCGAAGTGCTCGGCCCGTATCTCAACATCGCCCTCGACGCCGACGGCCAGCCGACCAAGGCGCTGCAGGGTTTCGCCGCCAAGGCCGGGGTCGAATGGACCGCGCTGGAGAAGACCAGCGACGCCAAGGGCGAGCGCTTCGTCCACCGCGCCACCAAGCCCGGCGCCGACACCGCCAGCCTGCTGCCGGAAATCGTCCGCGACGCCATCGCCGCGATGCCGATCCCCAAGCCGATGCGCTGGGGCGATCACGACTACGGTTTCGCCCGGCCGATGCACTGGCTGGTGCTGCTGCTCGGCAAGGACGTGGTCGCCGCCGAAATCCTGGGCGTGCGCAGCGACCGCATGAGCCGCGGCCACCGCTTCATGCACGACAAGCCGGTGTGGTTCAGCGCGCCGAGCGATTACATCGAATCGCTGCGCGGCGCCAACGTACTGGTCGACCCGGACGAACGCCGCGAACGCATCGTGCGCGAAGTCACCGCCGCCGCCGCCAACGCCGGCGGGGTGGCGCGCATCGACGACGGCATTCTGGAAGAGGTCAACGGCCTGACCGAATGGCCGGTGGCGATCGCCTGCGGCTTCGAGCGCGAGTTCCTGGCGGTGCCGCAGGAAGCGCTGATCGCGACCATGGAAGCCAATCAGAAATTCTTCCCGGTGCTCGACGCGCAGGGTCAGTTGACCGAGCGTTTCATCGGCGTGGCCAATATCGAAAGCCGCGACGTAAGCGAAGTGCGCAAGGGCTACGAGCGGGTGATCCGCCCGCGGTTCGCCGACGCCAAGTTCTTTTTCGACGAAGACCTCAAGCAGGGGTTGCAGTCGATGGGCGAGGGGCTGAAGACGGTCAAGTACCAGGACAAGTTGGGCAGCGTGGCCGACAAGGCCTCGCGGGTGGAGCGATTGGCGCGTTCCATCGCCGCGCAAGTAGGCGTCGATCCGGACCAAGCCGCCGCTGCCGCTTCGCTGTCGAAGAACGATTTGCAGTCGCGCATGGTCAACGAATTTCCTGAGCTGCAGGGCATCGCCGGCCGTTACTATGCCGCGGCGGCCGAGCAGCCCGCCGCGATCGCCGATGCGATCGACGAAGCCTACATGCCGCGTTTCGCCGGCGATGCGACCGCGCCATCCAAGCTCGGGCAAGTGGTGGCGATCGCCGAGCGCGTGGACACGCTGACCGGCGGTTTCGCCGCCGGCCTGAAGCCAACGGGCAACAAAGATCCGTTCTCGCTGCGCCGCAATGCACTGGGCCTGGCGCGCACGATCATCGAATCGGGGCTGTCGATCGATCTGGACTCGTTGTTCAAGCAGGCCACCGGTCCGGTGGCCGTCGCGGTACACGACTATCTCGACGCCATCGAATCGCCGAAGAAGCGCAAGGAAGAACAAGCGCGCGTGCACGAATTCCTGCCCGACCGCGATGGCGGCAACGCGGTGGAGTTCTACATCGATCTCAACGACTTCACCCGCGAACGCCTGCGCAGCTACTACGCCGACATCGGCGTGACCTCGGCGCAGTTCGATTCGGTGCTCGAGCGGGTTTCGATGGACCTGTTCGACTTCGACCGCCGGGTCAAGGCGATCGTGGAATTCGCCAAGCTTCCCGAGGCCCAAGCCCTGGCCGCAGCCAACAAGCGCAGCCGCAACATCCTCAAGAAGGTCGAAGGCGAACTGCCCACCGCAATCGATCCGACGCTGTTCAACGAGCCGGCCGAACGCGAACTTGCCGAAGCCGTCGACGCCGCCATCGCCGACACCGACCCGCTGCTGGCCCAGCGCGACTACGTCGCCGTACTCGGCCGCCTCGCCCGCCTGCGCCCGCAGGTCGACGCGTTCTTCGACAAGGTGATGGTCAACGTCGACGACGCGGCGGTGCGCAACAACCGTCTGGCCTTGCTCAAGCGGTTGTCCGACCGATTGGGCAGCGTGGCGGCGATCGAGCATTTGTCGATCTGATCGGCGCTCGCGCCGCTGAGCGAAGGCCGGTCATCGCCGGCCCCGCTCACGCCCGCTTGCGCCGCTCGCTCCGATTGAGCGCGCATCTGCAGCGGCGCAAACATCGCGTCGCTAGCGTGCCGGTCTGATCCAAGCGCTACGCCGGGTCGGACGCCACCATCGCCGGGCTGTCGAGCGGAGTCGATGCATCGACCGACCCGCTGACGATCCTGCCGTCAAACATGAAGACTTGCCGATCCGCCCACTCGGTGTAGCGCGGATCGTGAGTCACCATGCACAGGGTCGAGCCCGCCAGGTGCAACTCTTTCAGCAACTGCATCACCGATTCGCCGTTCTTCGAGTCCAGGTTGCCGGTGGGCTCATCGGCCAGGAGGATGGAGGGACGCCCCACCAATGCGCGCGCCACGGCGACGCGCTGCTGCTGGCCGCCGGACAGTTGCGCCGGATAGTGCTTGGCGCGATGGGTCATGCCAACCCGATCCAGCGCTTCCATCGCCATCTTGCGGCGTTCGTTCTTGTCGACGTCCGCGCGATAAGTCAGCGGAACCTCGATGTTCTCGGCGATGCTGAGATCGCCGATCAGGTTGAACGCCTGAAAGACGAATCCGATCTGTTCGCTGCGCACTCGCGCCCGCTCCCGTTCGTCCAGGGCGCCGACTTCCTTGCCGTTGAGCACATAGCGGCCAGAGGTGGCGGTGTCCAAGGTTCCCAGAATCGACATCAATGTGGACTTGCCGCACCCGGAGGGCCCGGTGATGCTCACGAACTCGCCGCGATCGACATGGAAGTCGATGTCGCTCAGTGCGTGGGTTTCCATGTCCTCGGTCAGGAAAATCTTTTGAACTTTGGTGAGTTGTATCAACGCAGACGTACTCATGTGCGGTCAGCCTTTCCTTGTGCCATTGCCTATAGTCGCGTGTGACGGGATCTACTCGATCGAGACCCTGGTGGCTTGATCCAGGGCGCTGATGTCGGACACGATCACTTTGTCGCCTTCCTTGAGCCCGCTCAGGATCTGGATCTGATTGACCGAATCCTTGCCGAACCGGACCGCAACCCGCTCGGCGCTGGCGCTGTCGGTCATGCGGAACACGGTCGCGTCCGAGTCCGGTATCGCGTTTACCGGGCGAGCGACGAACAAGGTGTCGGTCAAACGGTCGGTGGCGATGATGCCTTCGACGGATTGCTCGCTGCGGGCGTTCGCGGGCAATGCGCCGGTCAGCTCGACCTCGACCAGGATCGTGCCTTTCTCCACCACGGGATTGACCCGGCGAACCTTGCCTTGAGTCCGCGCCCTGCCGATTTCGATCGTCGCCGGTTGGCCCGGGGCCAGTTCCGCGGCTTGCGATTCGGCGACTTTCAGTTCGGCCATCAGCGTACTCGGCCGCGCCACACGGGCCAGATTGACGCCCGCGGCGACGCGTTGCCCTTCCTCGACGCCGATCTGCTGCACCACTCCGTCCAGGCCGGCCTTGACCCGAAGTGCGTCGGCTTCCAGCTGACGCAGATCGCGCGTGCGCGCGAGTTGATCCAGGCGCACCTGACTGGCCGCAACTTGGGCCTGCATGTTGTGCTTGGATTGTGCAGCGCGTTGTCGTTCGATCCGTACGCGGTTGCCCAGTTGCCGCATTTCTATCGACGTCTGTTTGTACTGCACCAGCGACAGCACGCCCTTCTCGTGGCCGAGCCGACTGGCTTCTTCCTGGACGCGCGCCGATTCGAACTGGCCTTCGAACTGGGCCAGCGAAGACTCGACTTCAAGCAAGCTCGCCTGCATCCGAGCGCGCAGCGCGGCGTGCTCGGACGCTGCGGAAACGTAGGCGGACTGCGCCGCGAGCAGACGGTCTTGCACGTCCGGATTGCTTAGCTCCAACAGTGCGCTATCGGCTTTTACCGTCATGCCGGGCCGGATCAACACCCGCTCCACCGTCGCATCGGTGCGCGCAACCACCCACCGCGTCTGACTGGGAACGAGTTTTCCCGGGCCGCGAACCGCGCGCGTGAATTCGCCGCGGCGCACCACTTCGATCGCCGCATCGGCACGGTCGAGCGTCGGTGCGCGGGCGCCCAAGGCGGCGACCGATATCGCCGCGGTCAACAACGCCAAGCCGATGAGAATAAGCGCGACGCGCTGACGGCGCCGTTTGCGTTGTCCAAGATCCGGGCGCGCGACATCCATGTGTCTACGATCTTCCTTAAGGAACACAAAATTTTTTTCGATGTGCGTATTGACATTGGCGCTGGAGCGAGCCAATGATTTGAGCATAGCAGTAGAAAACCGCGACGGACAAGTAATCGCCTCGACGTCGGATATGCGGTTTTACGCAGCGGAAAACCCAAGAATCGGTTCCGCTACATGGATGTGTTGAGAGCTAGGACGATGGACATGGATGTCGCCGCCAGGGCCGAGCCGCCCAGCAGCTATTCAGCGAGATCACTGCGCAAACGGTCGCCGTCGGCGACCGTTGCCGCCCGCCGATACGCCGAGGTATGCAATGCGCGATGACATTCTCATCGCGCTGCGACGGATGCGCCGGAAGAAAGCATCGGCGCTGGCGATCGTGTTCCTGCTCGCGTTGGCTGTCGCCAGTGTCGGTTGTGTGTTCGCCGTTGCGTATGGCTTGCTGTGGAAGCCGCTGCCGTATCCTGCGCAGGAAAGGCTGGTTCAGCTGAATCTGCGCTCGGCCAAGATGGGTATCGATCTGGGATGGTCGGCGCCGTACCTGGACGCGGTCGCCAAGGGCAGTCGGCAACTGGAGGCGGTAGTCGCTTACCGGCAGCGGGAAACCTCGTTGTTCGACGATACCGGCAAGTACACCGGCACCAGCGAAGTCGTCAGCGCCGAACCGGGTTTGTTCGAGTTGATCGGCGCCCGTGCGGCGTTGGGGCGAACACTGTCGAGCGACGACGCCGCGCAGGGCGCCGATCCGGTCGCCGTGATCGGCTGGAATCTGTGGAAACGGCAGTACGGGCAATCGCCGGAGGTGTTGCAACAGCGCATTCAGATCGGCGGTCAGCGTCACCGCATCGTCGGCGTACTGCCGCAGGGCTCGGGATTTCCAGAGAGCGACGTGCAGGTCTGGCTGCCATTGGGATTCGCGCCGGAGGAGCTCGCCCCCGGCAACGCGGGCTCGTTCGGAAATCTACGCGCCGTTGGACGTTTGAAGCCGCAGTATCTCGCCGCGAGCCTCGGCGGCGAAATGATGGGTCTGGTTCGTTCCGATACGGCATTGAAGTCGATCGCCGACGAGATCGATCTGCAGGCCACCGCCCGATCCATGCGCTACCTGTGGATCGGCGAGCGCGAGGCGTCGTTGAAGTCCATTCTGCTGGCGGTGTTTCTGGTGTTCATTGTCACCACGGCCAATGCCTGCAGTCTGTTCATGTTGCGCATGCTCGGTCGCCGCCAAGAACTGGCCTTGCTCGAGGCGGTCGGCGCGACGGCCGCGCGACGGTCGGCGCAGACCGTTTATGAAGCGGCCCTGTTGAGCGCGTGTGCGGTGGCGGCCGCTGCGGCCATGATTCCAGTCGGTTTGGCGCTGCTGCGCTTTTTCGATGTGTTGCCGGCAGGCATCCCGCAAGCGATCGGTTTCGACGCGGCGACCGTGGCGGCGATGGCAGCGATGTGGGCGGTGGCGACGGCGGCCTTGGCGGCCAGCGGCCTGAGCTGGCGTAAGCAAAACGTCTATGAGGTGCTGCGACAGACCGGCAACGGGCAAACCGCGAGTCAGGCGACCCATCGCGCTCGCCAAGCACTGGTGGTCGCTCAGATCGCCGCGACCTTCGTGTTGCTGGTCGGAACCGCATTGTTGATGCGCAGTTCGCATCGGCTGCTGGAGCAGGATGTCGGATTCGACCGATCGGATCGTTTGGTCGGGACCATTCAATCCGCGCGCGGCGGCAGCGACGAACCGGTCGAGGTTCTGCGTGCGCAGATCGCCGCCTGGTTGGCGGCCGTCCGGACTGTGCCTGGCGTCGAATCGGTTGCGCTCTCCACCTCCGCGCCGTTCAGCCGTACCGTATCGGTGGAGGCGTTCCACTACGCCGGTCCCGGCAACGAAGGTAAGCGCACATTGCCGAACGCGTACGTATCCTATGTCAGCTCGGATTATGCCAAGGCGATGGGACTGCCGTTGATCCGCGGCAGGGGATTCAACAGCGCCGATGCCGACGGCAAGGCGCCGATCGCGTTGATCGATGAGGATCTGGCCAAACAATATTTTGGCGATGCCGATCCCATCGGCAAGACGATTCGCGTCAACGACAGCGCCATCGGCGAACTCGTTGGCGTCACCGTGGTCGGAGTGGTCGGCAGAGTTAGGCAACGTACGTTGCTAAGTCGCGACGAATACCCATCGATCTATCTGCCGGAGACGGTTCCTTTCAATGTGCATGGCATACCGACGGATTCGGTCGAGCTGATCGTCAAGGCCGACCGGCCTGCGGTGGTCGCCGAACTGATTCGAGCCCGGATGTCGGAGATTGCTCCCGCGGTGAAGTTCGGATCGTTAATCACGATGGAGCGCAGGATCTCCGACACCATCGTCCAACAGATTCGATTGAATCAACTCCTGCAGATACTGGCGGCAATCACCGTCCTGTTGACGGCGGTCGGGCTTTACGCGCTGCTGTCCAGCGCGGTGGTGACCCGGCACCGCGAGTTCGGCATCCGCATGGCGCTCGGTGCGAGTGCGGAGCATCTGATGCGGATGGTGTTTGGCCAAAGCGGGCGCATGCTCATGATAGCCCTCGGCTTGGGATTGCCGCTGGCGCTGTTGCTGGGCGCCGCGCTGAAACCCAGATTGTTCGGGATTTCGTTTTTCGACCCGGTGTCGTTGATCGCCGTCGCCGCGCTGTTGTTGCTCGTGCAGATTATCGCCAGCGCCGCGCCGGCCCGTCGTGCGTCGAAGATCAAGCCCATGGAGGCGTTGCGCAACGAGTAGGCGAATAGCGCCGGCATTGGCGTCGCCGATCGGCTAAACCGGATGGCCGAGAATCTCAACGATAGAGAAGCATAAGCGTTACAAGGAAGATGTAGGCAGGTCGCCACGGATGTAAGGACGATACGAAGCGACCGCCACGAATGGGTTTTATTTGGATCGAACAAGGACGCATCGGTCGGTCGACAGGGAGTATGTCGCGTGCGTAGTGCCGTGAGTGAGCGGAATTTCATAGCTTTTCTTCTGGAGCAAGGGTTCAGTACCGATAAGGTTCGCGAAGAACTCATATCGATGGGCTGGTATCCGCAGAATGCGTCCCTTGCGTTGCAGCGTTGGGCGGACGGAATCGTCGAGGACGAAGTTTCCGCGCCTTGTCCCGGCCCAGATCTGAGCCAGATGCCGTCCCGCCTTGAGGCGGGGGACCGGCAGGTCGTGGTTTTGCTGCGGATGCATCGGCCCAAGATGTGCCTGCTCGGCGATTTTATCGCTGCCGAGGAGTGCGCCGAGTTGATCGAACTGTCCAAACCGCGGATGCGGCGGTCGCAAGTCGTGGTCGGCGATGGCAGCGCGAATGAAGTCGGTACGATCGCTTACGCGCGCACCAGCGACCAGACGTTCATCGAGCGCGGTAGTTCCGAACTGGTCGATCGGCTGCGCGATCGCGCAGCCGAAGTCATGGGCTGGCCCGCGGCGCAGATGGAAGATCTGCAGATCGTGCGCTATCGCCCAGGCGCGGATTTTTCGGCCCACCGCGACTATTTCTGCGAAAAGGCGCATGCCGATCTCATTGAACGGCAAGGGCAACGCGTAGGCACGTTGCTGTTCTATCTCAATACGCCGCCGCGCGGAGGCGCTACCGCCCTGCTGGACGTGGAGTTGGAAATCTATCCCCAGCAAGGCAACGCCCTGTTCTTCGGCTATCCGCAGGCGAGCGAAGAATCGATGACCTTGCACATGGGAGTGCCGCTGGGCGAGGGCGAAAAATGGATCGCGACTTTCTTCCTGATCGACCGGGTGCCAAAAAAGCTCGGCCAATCCAGCGACGATGGGAGCGTTTGATATGTCGATCGTGAAGGCGTTCGCCTCGCCGCTGGGCGTGGAAACATCCAAGGTCTCGCACGCGGTGGCGCAAAAATATTTCGAGCAGGTCCGCAGAAGAATCGGTTGCGCGCTGATTAAAAACGGACAGGAACGGCTCGCGGCTCAAGCTGGAGACATTTGCGTCCCCAGGGGCCAGTCTTGGCGCCCGGAAGTGGGATTGGCGGCAAGCGCTTGCGTTGCCGGCATGGCTGAGTTGGGTCTGCTGCAATTGGCGGTCGCCTCCGCGGACACCGGCGCCTTCGCCCAGGCTTCGATCGAGCACGCACAGACCCTGTTGGCGGATGGATGGGCGGTGCCGATCAGGGGGCAGGTGACGGTATGGGCGGAGGAGGGCGCATTGCGCATTCAGTCCGAACTCGGCGTCGCCAACTTCCAGAACGAACACGGTCGACTGGTTGCCGACAGATCCGATGCCGGTCGCCTGTGGCATGTGCGCGCCTTCAGCGACGGTGGGCCGCGTTATGCCATCGAGTCTGCTCACAACTATGCAGCGGGAATCTTTCCCTGGCCTCGGCAATGGAGCGTAGAGACCGATTGCGACGTCGCGCCGGCCCCGGCCCCTGTGATCGAATCGCGGGATCTCCTATCGGCGGCGATGCGATTGGTCAGCCAGGCCTCGCCGCACTACCTGGAGTGGATCAGCTGCGTGGTAAGCGGATTCTTGCTGGCCTCCGGATCCGCCCACGGAGGCATCAGCAGTCCGGATTTCCCGGGCCTGGTTGCCGTGAGTCCGCTGGCCGATGAGCTCGACTACGCTGAAGCGATCCTTGCCGAAGCGTGCCATCAGTACCTGTTCCAGTTGCTGCTGGTCTTGCCGCTGACCAGCGAGCGCGTGGAGGAAATCCACTACGTATCGGCCAAGCGGGCGTACTTGACCACGCGCAGGGCTTTGGTGATCGCGCATGCGCACGCCAATACGATTCTGATGCTGCGCCAGTTGGCGCTGCGGCCGGAGTATGCCGAGTCCGCGCGCCGTCGTATCGCCCGCCGCATGCTGTTGTTGGAGGCCGAATCTCTTCCGGCGTTGCAAGTCAGCGCTGAATTGACCGACGCGGGAAAGGAACTTCTTGGCAGGGTGAAAGAGCTGGTTGCCGAGTAAGCCCACGAAGGTTCCAACGTCGATGACGCACGTTTCTCCAGGGCGTTCCGTCAATCGGGCGATGAGTTTCACGGTGCGCGGAACCCACCCCGCGTCCGTCAAAGAATCTGCGATCGCGCAGGTGCCTGTTGCCGGCTAGGCAACTCATAGAAGAAGGATGCTCAGATGAACAATGAAGTCAAAGGTCAGGACGATCTCGCCAAGGCTGCGGCCGAACTGGTTCTGCGGGAACTCAATGAAATCGAGACCCGCGACATCTTCGGCGGCGACGGCGGCGGCTGGGTCCGTGTCGGGCCGGTGCAGCCGATCCCGCGCCTGATGCAAGCCTGAGTCAAGGCGGAGGAGACGGCGTACGCCGTCTCCTCTTTTTACTTTGTGGCGGTAGTCTCCGCCGGTCGTCGAGTCCGCAGATCGAAGGAGGGCTCATGCGCATCAATACGTTGTATGTGATTATCAAGATAGTCGAGCGTTGCAACCTCAACTGCTCGTACTGCTACTACTATGCTCCCGAGAACGCGGATGTGTATTTGCGTCCGGCGAAGATGAGCGTGGAGCTGCTCGATCGGCTGATCGACTACATCGCCGAAGCCTTCGACAGCACCGAGATCGGTGGCGTGGTGTTCGCGTTTCATGGGGGCGAACCAACCCTGGCCAAGGCCGACGCGATTCGAGAATTCTGCGATACGGCCAGGCGAAAGCTCGTCGATCGGGCCAAATCGGTGGCCTTTGCCATCCAGACCAACGGTGTGTTCATCTCTGATGCCTGGCTGAAGTTGATTCATGACCATGAAATTCACGTGGGCGTCAGTCTCGATGGCGATCGGGAGTCGCACGATCAATATCGGGTCGATCACCGCGGCCGCGGCTCCTACGACCGCATTCGCGTAAACATAGAAAAGCTCAAGACCGTAGCGACGCAGTCGCGAGTCAATCTCGCAGCGCTGACGGTGATGGAGCCGGCATTCAAGGGGCTGGATTACTACCGTCATATGGTCGATGAAATCGGCCTGCGCGATCTAAAACCCTTGTTTCCGGATTGCACGTTCGACAATCCGCCGCCGGCCGAAGATGCCACGCGCCTGGGGCGGTCGCTCTGCGACATCTTCGACCATTGGCTGTTGCACGACAGAAACCGCGTGCGGGTGCTGCTGTTCGAAGACGCGGTGCGCAATGTCATGCTCGCCCCGCTGGAAAGAACGCCGCATACCGACGAAGTAACTTTGGGCTGTGCGGTTCTTAGCGATGGCAGAGTGTTGATTTCCGACGACTTCATGCCTCCGGCGGAGTGGTTCGCCGGGCAGCAGCGGCACACCGTATTCGATTCCAGTTTCGCCGATTGGTTTTCCCAGCCGCATGTGAAGCAGGCCTTGCGCGCCAAGTCCGAGGTGCCGACCGGCTGCCGCGCCTGTCCGCATGCCAACAGCTGTCGGGGCGGCGAGATTCCTCATCGCTATTCCAAGGCCAGGGGGTTCGACAATCCTTCGGCGCACTGCACGACGCTGAAGATGCTTTACGACCACATTGCCATGCGACTGGGCAGCGGCAAGGCCGAGGTCGAGCGCACCAAGGCGCTAAAGCGCGTCGAGACCGCGTGACCATGCACAACGCCCCCCAAACCAGTGGCCTGCCGTTTCCCGCGTTGCTGCGGAAGGAACTGTTCGACCCCCGGGGACTTCCGGAGTGGTATTGCCCGGTACAGGGAGGTCGTTCGTTGCCGGAATGGGTGTTGGTTATCGGCAGCTTCGCATTGTTCGGTGCGTTGTTTCTGGCCATTGCCTTGGTGCCGCATCAGCGGACGCAGCGGATTCGGGCCGTGTCCGAACGCCCCGCCCAGGCTTGCACGGCATCGCAAGTCGAATGCCGAATCGTGCTGCGGATCGCACCGGATTCTGTACCGCCGGCGACCGCGCCGGTGGGCAGCGAGATCGTCGTCGCCACGAGTGCGCCGAACGTCGCCGAGGTGACGGCCAAGGTCGCGCAGTGGCCCGCGGCCGCCCAGGCAGAGCCAGCGCTGGTGCACGTCGCTTGGCCCGCGCGCGCGCGCTTGCCTTCCGGAGAGGTGACGATCTCGTTCGTAGAGACCAGAACCTTGTTCGGCTGGTTGTTGCTGAGAACCGATGCAGCGCGCCGCGGGAGGCCGCAGCCATGATCTCGCTGTGGCATTCGTTGCGCTCAGCCTGGCGCGCGCGCCGTCGCCCGCCGGTGGTGCTGCAGTCCGAGATACTGGAATGTGCGCATGCCAGCCTGGCCATGATCGCTCAGTATCATGGCAAGGCATTGAGTCTGCAGAGCTTGCGCGAGCGATTCGTGCCGCCGACGCGCGGCACCAGCATCAACGAACTGGTTCAAATGGGGCAGGCCGTTGGCATGCGCGCTCGCGTATACCGAGCCGAGCCCGCTCATCTGGCTCAGTTGCGCATGCCCTGCGTCGTGCACTGGGACATCGTTCATTTCGTGGTGCTGGAATCCTGTGCGGCCGAGAGTTTCAGCATCGTCGACCCGGCGATTGGACGTCTGTCCATCGGCAAGGAAGAGTTCAACCGGCGCTTCACCGGAATCGCCGTGGAAATGGAGCCGGCGGAGGATTTCGGCGATGCGCCGCCAAAAAGCAAGCGCAACGCGCTGGAGTTGCTGGGGGTTGGCTTCAAGGATCGGATCGGCACGATTCTTCGCGCCGGCCTTCTGGCGCTGATGCTTGAGGCGTTGGCGTTGAGCGCTCCGTTGTTCATTCAGGTGGTGACCGATTCGATCATCGCCTCGGCCGACGCGGAGCTGTTGCTGATGCTGGCCGCGGCCTTCGTCGCGGCATCGTTGCTGCAGACCTTGATTTCGCTCGCGCGCTCGTCATTGCTGATCCGTCTGGGCGAGGCGCTCACCATCGGCTGGAACGTCACTGTATGCGGCCGCTTGCTGAAACTGCCTTACGAATTCTTCGTTCGCCGCTCGATAGGCGACATCCATTCCAGATTCGGCTCGA
The DNA here is from genome assembly GCF_036961695.1 of Pseudomonas sp. CGJS7. Taxonomy (NCBI): domain Bacteria; kingdom Pseudomonadati; phylum Pseudomonadota; class Gammaproteobacteria; order Pseudomonadales; family Pseudomonadaceae; genus Pseudomonas; species Pseudomonas sp. CGJS7. Next base: position 32,737 of record NZ_JBAMDI010000071.1, read on the forward strand.
TCGAAGAAATACAGCGCACGGTTACCCACCGTTTCGTCGAAGGGGCGTTGGACGGAATCACCGCATTGCTGTCCTTGACGATGATCATGTTGTACTCGCCATTGCTGGCGGCGCTGACGCTGTTCTTCTCGGTCTTGTACGGCCTGTTCCGGTTCTTGACCTTTCCGCGGCTGCGCCAGGCGCAGGAACGCGGGATTCGCGCGCAGGCGTCGCAGCAATCGCTGTTGCTGGAAATACTGCATGGGATCCACTCGATCAAGGCCAACGGGTATGAGGCCGGGAAGCTTGCAAGATACAACCGCAAGACCGCCGACACCGCGCGCGCGACCTCCAGCGTTCAGCGTTGGACCAAGACGGTAGAGGAAGTCGGGCAGTCGATCCTGCGTCTGCAGCGGGTTGTAGCGATCGCGGTGGGCGCGGCGTTGGCGATGCGCGGGAGCATCACCGCGGGCATGCTGGTGGCCTACATCACCTACACCAGCCAATTCTCCGAGCGTTCCACCCGGCTTCTGGATCTGATCTCGGATTGGCGAATGCTGATCGTTCATGGCAACCGTTTGTCGGACATCGTTTCAGGCGCGCCGGAACACAGCGGCGGAGACGAAGCCGCTCATCCGGAACGTTGCGACTTCTCGATCGACAATCTTCGGTTCCGCTACAACGACGACGGCCCTTGGGTGCTTGATCGCGTCAGCTTCCACGTGAGCGACGGCGAGTGTGTGGCGATCACCGGACCTTCGGGTACGGGGAAATCCACGCTGGCTAAGCTGATTATGGGCTTGCTGGAACCCGTCGAAGGCACGATCGCCATCGGCGGGGTAAGGATCGACCGAATGCGCCGGACCGAGCTGCGCGGCCAGATCGCCTGCGTGCTCCAGGACGACCAGCTGTTCAACGGGACCATCGCCGAGAACATCGCTTTCTTCGAGCCGGGTTTCAGTCGCGAACGGGTGGTTGAGGCGGCCAGGATGACCCGAATTCACGACGAGATCATGAGCATGCCGCTGCGCTACGAGACGCGGGTGATCGACCTGGGCGCTTCGCTCTCCGGAGGACAACGGCAACGTCTGATGCTGGCCCGGGCCTTGTATCGCAATCCCAGGATTCTGGTGCTCGATGAAGCCAGCAGTCATCTGGATCTGGAGAACGAACGCTTGATCAACGAATCCATTTCCGCGTTGAACATCACTCGGATCATCATCGCGCACAGGCCGGAGACGATCGCGATCGCCAGCCGCGTGTTGCAACTGCGATCGGGAGAACTGACCGAGCTGGAGAGTCGAATCGCCGAACGTTCCGCCGCGGAGTTGATGGTGAGCGCTTGAACGGCCACGGCCCGCCATCGGGCGATGGATGCGGCTGCGTTCCATCGCTGGAGCCGACTGCCGCAGAAACTCGCCGGTATCCATGTATCTCGTTACCTCATAAGGCCTGAACTGTCATGACTTTGATGAATTCGATGGTTTCAAGAATTCCCGATCTGGGCGATGTCGCGATCTACGACGACATCGTGCCTGTCGATCTTCAGCGAAGCATTCTCAAGCTGGTCAGACGGCCGATCTGGGCCTATGGCTGGAAGTCGGTCAAGGCCGCCAACCGCTTCTGCTTCTGGCACGCGCATTTCGCGGGCGGCGAAGAGGACAGCCGCGCCAGTTGCGAGGACGAGCTGGCCGGCAACGCTCTGGCCGCACCGGTCCACGAACTGTGGAAGCTGCTCTCGGCGAACATACTGAAAGGCCACGAGCCGATGCGCGTTTATGCGAACGGGCACACCTATGGCGTGGAAGGGTATGTCCACACCGACAGCACCGATGAACAGAATTACTTCACCACCATTTACTACGCACACGCGGCCTGGGAGCCGGATTGGGCCGGCGAGACGGTGTTTTTCCATTGGGGGTCGGACGACATTTCGAAGGCGGTCAATCCCAAGCCCGGACGGGTCGTGCAGTTCCGCGGCGCTACCGCGCATGCGGCCCGCTCGCCCAGCCGGGATTGCCCGGAACTGCGGATCTGCGTCGTCTTCAAAACCCAGCTGTCCAGCAAGACTGTCTGACCGATCGCGGCCGGGGTCGGGCCGTCATTGCCTTCATATCGAGGTAACGCATCATGGAAGCCCTGCGCGATGTCGGATGATGGGTTTGGCGAGAAGTTGCGGGAACTGGGGGCCGACCGGCTCGCGCATTCTCGCAGATCCCTGTCCGATCACTTGCTCGGCACCGGCCGGATACTGCGCGGCTGGGGTTGCGACGATGCGGTCTGCGCCGCAGGCGCCTTTCACAGCGTGTATGGGACCAACGCATTCGCGCTTTCCTGTCAGGATCGCCGCGATCGCGATCGGGTGCGCGACATGCTCGGCGCGCGCGCGGAACGGCTGGTGTATCTGTTCAGCGTCGGCGACCGGCCGCAGGCGTTGTTGAGCGCTTTGAGAGAAGCGCGCCTGATCGATCGTTTCACCGGCGCGTCCATCGACGTAACCCCGGCGGTGGTCCGCGATCTGCTGGAAGTGGAGTGCGCCAACCTGATCGAGCAGGGCGCCGGCCACGCCTTTCTGGCCGAGCTGATCCAACATGCCGATGCGGGCGGAGCCGCCGTCATCAAGCCGCGGATCGCCGAGGATATCCGACGGTTTCTCGACCATCTGACCCGTTTCGATTTCGCCCCCTGTTCCCACCAAGGAAATCACATGGACGTTTCCACCGCGGTTGTGTCAAACGATGCCGACGCCGCGCAGTTCGATGAGCGCGGGTACCTGGTGCTGCGCAATCTGCTGTCGCGCCGTTTTCTGGATGTGGCGCTGCGTTACTATCTTTCTTATCTGAAGTTGAACGATTATTACAAGGTCGACGACGGCACCCGGGCTTTGGACCGTTACGCCGATGCATTGGGCGAGGCGTTCTTTCCGGAGATCCAGCCCGTCATCGAGCATCGGATAGGGAAGAAGCTGTTGCCGACCTACTCTTTCGCGCGCATCTATACGCCGGAATCGCGCTTGACCAAGCACGTCGATCGCGGTTCTTGCGAGATCAGCGCGACGATGACCGTTGGGTTCAAGACTCGTCATGGCTTATGGCCTATTTTTCTGGAGCACGCCGGCGAAAGCGTCGCGGTCGAGCTGGACGTCGGCGACGCTCTGATCTATCGCGGAATGGATCTTCCGCATTGGCGCGAGCCGCTGGAGTCGGGCTTCTGGTGCCAGCTGTTCTTTCATTTCGTCGATGCCGATGGCACGCTTTGCGGACTGCGGTTCGACGAGCGCAGCAGCCTGGGGCCGTTTCTTCCGCCATTGCGCGAGTGATCGTGTTGCACGCGGGGCACACCCGAGCGCTGCGGTGCGGTGGGTTGTAGGCTAGGATTCAGCGAATCCTTTCGTCCGAGTAAAGCCAGTGCTCAGCCCGTCGCGAATCGCAGCAGTTCTGGTGTGCTTGTCATTGGCATCGTGCGCGGCCGATGACGCCGCAGCTCCCTCGCCGGTCGCTCGGCCGGCGAAGCCGGCGGTGTCGGCGCCGCTGGCGGATCCCAATCCCTCCGCTGTGCCTGCGCACGCGGCGGTCGACACGCTGAGCATCCGTTTCGATGCGCTTTCCGCGACCGACGGCTTGACGGTTTCCATCGACGCGAAGGGCGACGCCGACGGAACCACCGTTTTTTCAAACGAGACCTGCTGCGGGCTGGGCGACGTTCAGCGCTTGGTTCGCGATGTCCAGGTTCGATCCGGCGGCGAGGCGATCGCCGTCGAGCAGGGTCCGAAGGGGTGGAGCGTCCGCCACGCGCCGAGCGCGCCGTTGACGATCAGCTATCGGCTGCCTCCCAGTGGGATCACCACCATCGACTCGGGCATGTTGGACCAGGTCCGGCCTATCGTTCACGAGGGGATGTTTCACTTGATCGGGCGCTCGGCATTGTTGTTGCCGAAGGGGCGTCCACAATCCGACTGGGTCGGGTTGGAAGTGGATGCCAGTCGCGTTGCCGACCCGCGACATTTCGCGTCGTCGTTCGGACCGGGCAACGTTTTGCGAGGGTTGGTGGTCGCCAGAAGACAGATCGCTCCGGCGCTGTACCTGGGCGGCAACATCGCGCTGCAGGTGCGCGATACGGCCACTGGCCGCATCGGCGTGGCGTACTCGGGCATGGACGAGGCGGTGGATACTCGCGATCTGAGCGAGGACGCATACGCGATCGTCGAAGCCGAGCGTGGATTCTTCAAGGACGATCAGCCGTGGTATCTGGTCAGCGTACACGGCGGCAGGCGACTGAACCCGAAGATCGACATCGGCGGAGGCACCGGCTTGACCCAGGCCTTCGCCATGTTCGTGCGCTCGGACCTGGATGCCTCGGACATGCGACAACGCGAGCCGTTCCGCTGGGTGCTGGCGCACGAGTACTTTCATCAGTGGAATGGACTGACGCTGCGTGTGGCGCCGAAACCTGGCTCTGTCGATAAAGACGACGTCGGGGTGTACTGGTTTTCCGAAGGCGTGACGGAGTTCTATACGATGCGTCTGCTGACGCGAGCCGGCTTGCAATCGCCGCAGCGCTCGCTCGCGGTGTTGAACAACAAACTCGCGCGTTATGGCGCCAATGGCAAGCGTGGCCTCGGCGCCAAGCAAGCCGCCGCGGTATTCTGGTCGGATTCCGATGGCGAGCAGATTCCCTACCTGCGCGGCTACCTGGCCGCCTGGTATGTCGATTTGGCGCTCGAACGCGCCACGGCCGGGCGGCAGGGGCTGGACGAACGGCTCGGCGAGCTGGTCGCGCGAGCCAAGGCCGAGCCGGATTTTCGCGTCGATAACGCGTTTTTGCTCGGGTATTTGACGGCGGGCTTGCCCGCGGACGTTGGCGGCGCGCTGCGCAAGTTCGTAGTCCAGGGAGGCGAATCGGTAGTCGCGGCGGACAGCTTCGCGCCCTGCCTTGTCGGCCGCAGGGAACAGGTCTCCGGCCGCCAGACGTTGCAGTTTCAGTTTGCGTCCGGGCAAGACGAAGGCTGCTTCCGCCACTAGTCGGCGCCCACGCTTCTTTCGCCGTCGCCGCCAGGAGTCTGTGGCACGCGCCTGCCGCCAGCGGGCGGCCGTCGACCGTTGCCGCGCGCACGAAAAAAGGGAGCCGGCTTGCGCCGGCTCCCTTGCGTTGCGTGCAAATCCTTCCGATCGCCGGGATCAGAGGAACTTGTAGTTGAAGCCCAGGTAGTACGCGCGGCCGATGGTGTCGTAGACGCCCGAACCGAAGGTGTCGCCGTACATCGCCAGCGGCGGATCGGAATCGAACACGTTGGTGATGCCGCCGTACACGTCCCAGCCGGTCTTGCCGAAGGTGTAGCCCACGCGCACGTCGTGGACGACGCCGGCGCCGGCCTTGCCGGGCGTGACGAAATACGGATCGGCCTTGTAGGTGTCGTAGTCGTCGGTGCGGGCGACGCCGGAAACGAAGCGGGTGCTCCAACTGGCCTGCCAATCGTCGCGCGCATAACTGGCGCTGAAGCTCGCCTTCCACTTCGGATAGCCCAAAGCGTTGAGGAACTTCACCGCCGATTCCGGATCGTTCTGGAACGGGTAGTCGGTGTAGCCGAGCACGCGGCTGGCGTCCAGCTTCCAGCTCATCTTGCCGCCGTACAGGTCGTGCGCGTACTGCACCCCGATATCGACGCCATCGGTTTCCTTGGCGGCGATGTTCTGGTAGATCGCGGTGACGTGATCGATCTGGCCGTCGCCGCGGCGGACGACGTTGGAGCAGTAGATGTTCTGGATGCCGCCGGGGGTATCGACGCAGCGGCGCGCGGTGGTCTCGAAATCGAGGATCGAGATCGCGTTGCGCAGCTTGATTTCCCAGTAGTCGACGTTGATGCTCAGGCCTTCCACGAAGCTCGGCGTGAACACGAAGCCGGCGGTCCAGGTACGGCCGGTTTCCGGCTCGAGGTTGGGGTTGCTGCCCGACAGGCCCTCGTTGGTGCCGTTGATTTCGTCGCGGAACGTCGTCGGCAATCCCAGTGCGGCGCAGTTGGCGCGGCGAACGTCCGGATTGCTGGCGCGGCCGATTTCCTGCGCGTCGCAAGGATCGTCGATCAGGCCGTAGTTCTGGCTTTGCCCGCCGAACAGCTCGTCGATGTTGGGCGCGCGCACGGCCGAGGACGCGTTGCCGCGCAGACGCAGGCTGTCGTTGATCACCCAGTCCAGGTTGTAACGCCAGGCGCGGGTGTTGCCGATGGTGTTGTAGTCGGAGAAACGGATCGCGCCGCCGATGGTCAGGTTCTTGATCAGCGGCAGGTCGTGCAGCACCGGCACCGCGGTTTCCAGCCACAGCTCGCGGACGTTGTAGTTGCCGCCGGAGCTGGGAATCGCGTTGAGGAAGGTCGCGCCGGAGATGTCCAGCGGATCGTTGATCTGCTTGCTGGTTTCGCGGCGGTATTCCAGGCCGGCGGCCAGGCTGACCGGACCGGCGGGCAGTTCGAACAGGTTGTTGTTGACCAGCGAACCGCCGGCGACCATCTGGGTCAGACGGGTCTTGGTCAGGGTGGTGACGTTGAACCAGTCGCGCGCTTGCGGAGTGATCGCGCCTTCGCCGAACACGCTGAAAGGAATGCAGCTGGCCGCGACTTCGGGGGAAATCACCTCGCCGGTCGAAACATTGAGCGAACCGGGATCGCGCTGCGAACGGCAGACGATCTTGCCGGTGGAGTCGGTCACCGCATCCAGGCCGGCGTAGAAGCGCTCGCGGTGACGGTTGTTGAGGTTCTCGCGGCGTTCGTGGGTGCGGCCGTAGTTGACCGACAGGTCGTACTGCCAATCGGTGCCGAGCGCGCCCTCTGCGCCGATCACCAGGCGCTGGGTCTTGCGCTCGGTGTCTTCGCCGCGCAGACCCGAGTCGCGGTCGTCGCGCGAAACCACGAAGTCTTCGCCGCCCGTGGCCGCTTTCAGCGCGTCGCTGAGATAGGCGTTGTCGGAGGCGATGTAATGGCCGCCGTAGGTGCCCCAGGTGTTGAACGCGGCGGTGCCGCGCGACTTCACGTTCACCTTGTTGTACATGCCTTCGAAGTACAGGCGGTGATCGGTATTGATGTCGAAGCTGCCGGTCGCGTTGAGCGTGGTGCGGTCGTACTTGGGCTGCAGCTGGAACGAGCCGTTGCTGTCGTTGTGATCGCAGTCGGTGCACCTTCTGCGGCCTGCGTCGACCAAGCCGTCCTGGCGCAAACGCCGGAAGCTGCCGTCGGGATTGAACACGTACAAGGTGCTGGGATCGCGGAAGTTCGAACCGAACACGCCGTTGGTGGTGAACTCGTAAGAACCGCCGTTGCGGAAGAATGCGCGGCTGTATTCCGAGCCCGGGGTGCTGATCGTGGTCAGGTCTTCGTTGCCGAAGCGATCGCGGAACTCCAGGCTGTCCTGGCGCGAATGCTCGAGCGAAGCGGCGATGTTGCCGCGGTCGTCGGCGAAGTTGGTGCCGGCGGTGACCGCGACGAAAGCCTTGTCGAAGCTGCCGTGCTGGCTGGTGCCGTACTGGGCGTGGACGTTCGCGCCTTCGTACTTCTTCTTGAGGATGAAGTTGACCACGCCGGAGACGGCGTCGGCGCCGTATACGGCCGAAGCGCCGCCGGTGATGATTTCGACGCGTTCGATCCAGTCGGCGGGAATCAGGTTGGTGTCGACGGCAGTCGTGCCGGAGGAGGAACCGACCATGCGGCGGCCGTTGACCAGCACCAGGGTGCGGGCGGTGCCGAGGTTGCGCAGATCCTGCATCGCCACGCCGGCGGTGCCGATGTACTGGGTGGAGTTGCCCATGGTGAAGCTGGTCGCCAACTGCGGCATCGTGGTCAGCACGTCGCCGATGTTGACCGCGCCGGTGGCCTTGATGTCGGCGGCGGTCAGCACGCTGACCGGCTGCGCCGACACGACGTTCGGGTTGGAAATGCGCGAGCCGGTGACGGTGACGGTCTCGATCTTGGTGACGTCGTCGTCAGCGCCGGTGCTGGCCTGCTGGGCATAGGCCGGTGCGATGGAGCTGATCAGCGCGGTGCAGACCGCGGTGGTGAGCAGTTTTCTATTCACGAGTGGACTCCGGAAATGTGCAAAGACATTGCTTCCTTACCGTGCGACTTCCCTGGTGTTGGAAGACTGGTTTGGCATCGATGAATTAGGAGATCCCGAGTGTCCGTCGCGCAGCCCCCCGCGCCGACCGACAATCCCCTGCGGCCGAAACTACGATTTCTTAACGGAAGACGCAACGAATGTGCAAAGTGGGTCGAAAAAAATTGCAACAAATACAAGCTGTTACAAAATTCTGATCCTTTGCCGAATTTGGCCAATTGATTTTGAGTGTTTGGGCGCACGTTTTGCGTGGCTTGCTTGCTCGCGCAAAATTTCATCGAATCGCGCAATCGGCGGATGCCGCGCGCGCGATGGGTTAGACCTGTCGAAGCCGTTCGATCGGCCTGGGCCTGAAAGCGAAAGAGCCGGCTTGCGCCGGCTCTTTCGGGTTTACCGCCTGGAAGTACGCAGGCGTCGCGATCAGTAGAACTTGTAGTTCACGCCCAGGTAGTAAGCGCGGCCGATCTGGTCGTACAGGCCCGAACCGAAGCCGGTGCCGAACAGGTTGATCGGCGGGTCGGAGTCGAACAGGTTGGTGATGCCGCCGTAGATCTGCCAGCCGGTGTCCTTGATCTTGTAGCTGCCGCGCACGTCGTGGGCGACGCCGGAGCCGGCGTTGTAGACGTTGACCGACTTCGGATTGGAGCGGAAGGTCTCGTTGGTCACGCGCAGGCCGCCGTCGGCGTAGCGGGTGTTCCAGTTCACGTCCCAGTTGTCGCGGGCGTAGGCCACGCGCAGGGTCGCCTTCCATTCCGGGAAGCCCAGGGTCTTGTTCTGGTCGACCGTTTCGTCCTTGTCTTCCTGGAACGGGAAGTCGGTGTAGCCCAGCACCTTGGTCGCGTTGACGTCCCAACGCATGCGGCCGCCCCACAGGTCGTGGGAGTAGTACACGCCGATGTCCACGCCGTCGGTTTCGGTGGCGGCGATGTTCTGGTTGATCGAGACCAGGAAGTCGATCTGGCCGTCGGGACCGCGGCGGGTGTTGGTGCAGTAGATGTTGTTGATGCCGGCCGGGTTGTCGACGCAGCGGTCGGCGGTCTGCTGGAAGGTCGGCGCGCCGATCGCGTCGGTGATGCGGATCTTCCAGTAGTCCACGTTCATGCCGAAGCCTTCCAGGAAGGTCGGAGTGAACACGAAGCCGGCGGTCCAGCTGCGGCCGGTTTCCGGATCCAGGTCCGGGTTGCTGCCCTGCAGGCCTTCGTTGGTGGCCGAGAAGGTGTCTTCGAAGTCGGCCGGCAGGCCCAGCGCGGCGCAGTTGCGGGCGCGCACGGCCGGATCCTTGCCGTTGCGGATGTTGAGCACGTCGCACGGATCGGAAACGCCGCCGAAGTTCTGCGACTGGCCGCCGAACAGTTCGTCGATGTTCGGCGCGCGCACCGCCGCCGACATGTTGCCGCGGATGCGCAGGCTGTCATTGATCGCCCAGTCCAGGTTGTAACGCCAGGCCTTGGTGCTGCCGATGGTGTCGTACTTGGAGTAGCGCGCGGCGGCGCCGACGGTCAGGCTCTTGATCAGCGGGATGTCGTGCAGCAGCGGGATCGCCACTTCCGTCCACACTTCGCGGACGTTGTAGGAACCGCCGGCGTTGGGGATCGCGTTGAGGAAGGTCTGGCCGGAGATGTCCAGCGGATCGTTGATGGTCTGGCTGGTCTCGCGGCGGTACTCGACGCCGGCGCCGAAGCTGACCGGACCGGCCGGCAGTTCGAACAGGTTGTTGTTGGTCAGCGAACCGCCGGCGACGAACTGGGTCAGGCGCGCCTTGGAAATGGTGGTGACGTTGAACCAGTTGGCCGCGCCCGGGCTGATCGCGCCTTCGCCGAAGATCGAGAACGGAATGCAGCTGGCCGCGACTTCCGGCGAGATGATGCCGTCCGGGGTGCCGGTGTTGTTGTAGTACGCCAGGTTGACGTGGGTCGGATCGATCTTGGAGCGGCACACGATGTTGCCGTTGGCGTCCTTGACCGCGTCCAGGCCCGCGTAGAAGCGTTCCATGTGGCGGTTGTTGAGGTTGCGGCGACGCTCGTGAGTGCGGCCGTAGTTGACCGACACGTCGTACAGCCAGTTGCTCTCGCTGCCGAACGCCGCGCCTTCGGCGCCGAACACCACGCGCGCGGTCTGGCGGTCGGTGTCTTCGCCGCGGCCGCCGGCATCGACGTCGTTGCGGCCGACATTGATCGACGCGCGCGAGCCGATGAGGGCCAGCAATTCCGGGGTCATGTACGCGTTGTCGCGTTCGATGATGTGCGGATTGCCGGTGGCGCCGAACGCCGGCGAGGAGGTGGTCTTGCTGTGCACCTTGCTGTACATGCCTTCGAAGTACAGGCGGTGATCCTGGTTCAGATCGAAGCCGGCGACGGCGCTGACCGTGTCGCGCTTGTAGCGCGGCTGCAGCTGCAGCATCTGGTTGTTGTCCAGGCGGTCGCAGTTGGTGCAGGTGGCGTTGCTGTTGCGGTCGACCGCGCCGTCGAAGCGCTGCTTGCGCACCTGGCCGTTGCGATCGAAGGTGTAGCGCAGGTCCGGATTGAAGTTGCTGCCCAGCGAGAAGGTGCCGGCGTTGGTGATGGTGTAGTTGCCGGCGTCGCCGACCAGGGTGGTGTCGAAGGCGGTGCCCGGGGTGCGCAGGGCGCGGTAGGCCTGGTTGCCGAAGCGGTCGCCGAACATCAGGCTCTGCTGCTGGCTGTGCTCGTAGGACAGGGCGAAGTTGCCGCGGTCCTCGGCGAAGTTGCCGCCGCCGGTCACCGAGATGAACTGCTTGCCGAAGCTGCCGTGCTGGCTGTCGTTGATCTGCGCGTGCAGATTCACGCCTTCGTACTTCTTCTTGAGGATGAAGTTGACCACGCCGGAGACCGCGTCGGCGCCGTACACCGCGGACGCGCCGCCGGTGATGACTTCCACGCGCTCGACCCAGTCGGCCGGAATCAGGTTGGTATCGACCGCCGAGGTGCCGGCCGAGGCGCCGACCATGCGGCGGCCGTTGACCAGGACCAGGGTGCGGGCGGTGCCCAGGTTGCGCAGATCCTGCATGGCCACGCCGGCGGTGCCGATGAAGCGGCCGGAGTTGCCCATGGTGAAGGTGGTGGCCAACTGCGGCATGGTCGTCAGCAGGTCGCCGATGTTGATCGCGCCGGTGGCCTTGATGTCCTCGGCGGTCAGCACGCTGACCGGGGCCGGCGAGACGACGTTCGGGTTGGAGATGCGCGAGCCGGTGACGGTGACGGTTTCGATCTTGGTGACGTCTTCGTTGGATGTCGTCGCGGCCTGCTGGGCGTACGCCGGGGCGACCGCACTGGTCAGCGCGACGCAAACCGCGGAGGTAAGAAGCTTTCTGTTCACGAAGTGGACTCCTGAAAGATGCATTGAAATAGCGTCCCTACCGACTGACGTCCCTGTGGCGGGAGGGCGGCTTTTTTTGGCTTTTTTGTAGGAGAGCCCTAATGCGCGCGACGCAGCCCCCTGTGCCCGCGATCCATTCCCCTGGTACCGAAATTACGACTTCTTAACGTCAGATGCAACGAATCGGCAAAGTCCGAGACCTAATTCAGTAAACAGAATCGGGCTTTGCGGCTTATGGAACCGGGTTTTACGGGTTATTCTGGTAGCTATGCTATTGATCCCCCGCCTTTTTTTTGCCGCAGCCCTGTGCTTCGGGGCCGCCGGCGCGGCTTTCGGCGCCACAGTCGGCAAAGTCGAGATCCACGGCCTGGATGAGGCCATGACCCACAACGTGCGGGTCTCGCTGTCGTTGGTGGACAGCATCGGCAAGGACGTGTCGGGGCGCCGGCTGGGGTATTTGCTGCGCGAGGCGGAGAACGAAACGCGCGAGGCGCTGGAGCCGTTCGGCTATTACTCGCCGACGATCAAGATCGAGGACTCGCGCGGCACCCGGCGGATCGCGACGCCGGCCGGCAGCGATCCCAATGCGCCGGCCGATGCCGACCCGGGCGACACCGGCGCCGGCTCGTCCAATCCGGCCGATGCCGATGCCGGCGCGGCCAGCGATTCGGGATCGAGTCCAGCCGCCGCCGCGCCGCGCGCCGCCTCGCCGCCGGTGAATGTGGTCATCACCGTCGACAAGGGCGCGCCGGTCAAGGTGCGCCGTTCCGACATCGCCATCCTCGGCGCCGGCAGCGACGATCGTTACCTCAAGCAGGATCTGGCCGCATTCAAGCCCGGCCCGGATCAGGTGTTCGATCACGCCGCCTACGAGGCCAGCAAGACCAAGATCAGCCGGCGATTAGCGGAACGAGGTTACTTCGACGCTGATTTTTCTTCGCGGCGGGTGGAGATTACGCGCGCGGAACATGCCGCTGCGATTGACTTGGTCTGGACCAGCGGCTCACGCTACGACATGGGCCCGATCAGCTTCGAGCAAACGCCCAAGCGGATCATCCGCGACAGCTTGCTTGAGCGCCTGGTGTACTGGGAACAAGGCAGCTACTACCACCAGCGCAAGCTCGATACCTTCCGCGAATCGCTGGCGCGGCTGGACTATTTCGCCAGCATCGACATCGAACCGCAGCCGGAAAACGCGGTCGACGGGCAAGTGCCGGTCAAGGTCACCCTGACCCCGGCCAAGCGCAGCATCTACACCGCCGGCGTCAGCTACGGCACCGACAGCGGCGCCGGCGTGCGCCTGGGCGTGGAGCGGCGTTACCTCAACGATCGCGGGCACAAGGCGCTGGCGCAGATCGATTTCGCCGAACGCCGCAAGACCGCGACCTTGCAGTACCGCATCCCCGCCTTCGCCTGGCTCGACGGCTGGTACACCTTCAGCCTGCAAGGCGCCGACGAGCAGACCGATTACATCGATTCGCGCCGGATCGAACTGGTCGCCAGCCGCAGCGGCAAGATCAATCAGCACTGGACCGCGACCGCGTCGCTGCACGGGCTGCGCGAGCGTTGGGCCTATGCCGACGACGACGACGACGATCCGACCACGCCGCCGAAACCGATCGACTACCGCACCGCGACGTTCCTGTATCCCTCGCTGCGCGCCGAATACATCGACGCCGACGACCGCCTGTATCCGCGCAACGGCATCAGCGCCACCGCGTTGTTGCGCGGCGGGCTGGAAGCGGTGGGTTCGGACGCCAACTTCCTGCAGGCGCAGGTCACCGCGCGTTGGTACAAGGGTCTGGGACCGCGCAGCCGCCTGATCACCCGCGGCGAGCTCGGACACACCTTCACCAACTCGCTGGTCGACATGCCGCCGTCGCTGCGCTTCTACGCCGGCGGCGACCGCAGCATCCGCGGCTACGAATGGCGCGAAGTCGGCCCGCGCATTCCGCCGGCGCCCGACCGCAAGGCCTTCGCGCTCGGCGCCAAGAACGTGGTCACCGGCAGCGTCGAGTTCGAGCAGTACTTCAACGACAGTTGGGGCGCGGCGGTGTTCGTCGACAGCGGCAGCGCGTTCGACGACAGCCCGGACCTGCGTACCGGCGTCGGCGTCGGCGTGCGTTGGCGCTCGCCGGTCGGGCCGTTGCGCATCGACGTCGCCCGCGGCCTGGACCATCCCGATTCCGGTTTCCAGCTTTATCTCAACATCGGCGCCGATCTGTAAGGCGCGGCAAGGACGATCCTGCAAGCCATGAGCGATACGCCCCCGCCATCGCAAACCCCCAGCGCCGCAGAGCTATTGCTGGAGCGGCGCAAGCGCCGCCGCGCCGCCGCCAAACGTTGGGCCTGGCGCAGCAGCCTGGCCGCGGCCGCGTTGACCTTGTTGCTCGCCTTCGCGGTGTATTGGCTGATCGCCACCATCGCCGGACGCGATCTGCTGCTGGCGCAGATCGTCGCGCGCTTGCCGGCCGATTCCACCTTTACCTGGAGATCGGCCGAGGGCCCGCTGTCGGGTCCGCTGACCCTGCGCGGGGTGCGTTTCGCTTACAAGAAAACCGTGTTCACCGCCGAGCGCGTCTACATCGATCCGGCGCTGCGTCCGTTGCTGGGCCGCAAGCTGCGGCTGGACGCGTTGCAGGTGGAAACCGCCACGCTCGACATCGAAAAGAGCGATGAGCCGTTCGAACTGCCGCGTTGGCCGGAAGTGCTGCCGCAGATCGAGCCGCCGCTGGACATGCAGGCCGACGACGTGCGCATCGACGGGTTCAAGGTCAGTCAGGCCGGCGAGCATCTGATCGACGTGCGCCGTTTGCGCGCCGGTCTGGACGCGCAGTCGGGCAAGTTGCACGTTGAGAAACTCGACGCCGACACCGACCGCGGCCATTTCACCGTGCACGGCGGCTACGAGCCGCGCAAGGATTTCAAGACCGATCTGGTCGCAACCGCCCTGCTGCCCAGCGCCGCCGGCCGCACCCCGCCGCGATTGGGTTTGGTCGCGCGCGGCGATCTGGCGCGCATGGACGTGGCCGTGGCCGGCGCCGCGCCGGGCCCGCTGCGTTTGACCCTGACCTTGCGCGGCAAGGACGATCCGAACTGGCAACTGCATGCGCGCGCCGACGCGCTCGACATCGGCCTGCTGACCGCGCCCGACGCCAAGCCCGGCGACACGCCGATGGCGTTGCGTTTCGATGCTTCCGGCGTCGGCGGCAAGGCCGATCTGAACGGCGAATTCCGCCAGGGCGATCTGGCGGTGACGGTGTTGCCGTCCAAGGTATCGCTGAAGGATCAGGTGCTCGATGTGCAGCCGCTGGCGCTGCGCTTGTTCGACGGCACCGCGACCTTGCGCGGCCACGCCGATTTCACCGACGCCGACAACGGCCAGTTCAAGTTTTCGATCAACGCCCGCGGCCTGAGCTGGGGCGGCCAGGCCGCGCCGACCACGTTGAAGTCGATCGCCAAGCCTTCGCAAGCGCCGCAGACACCGGCTACCCCGGCAGTGACCCTGGAAAGCGCGGACCTGGGTTTCGCCGGCACGGTCAAGGCCTGGGCCGCGATCGGCAACGCCAAGCTGCTGCGCGACAAGCAGGCGGCCACGGTCGAGTTCGACGCGCGCGGCGACGACCAGCGCATGAACGTGAAAACGCTCAAGGCCAAGATGCCGACCGGCCTGCTCGACGGCAGCGGCGATGTGGCGTGGGCGCCGGCGCTGGGTTGGGATTTCAAGGCGACTTTGTCCGGCTTCGATCCGGGCTACTTCGCGCCGGAGTTCAAGGGCGCCATCGACGGCAAGATCGCCAGCACCGGCGCGACCCGCGCCGACGGCGGCCTGGAGATCAAGGCCAGCGCCGAACAACTGGGCGGACGCCTGCGCGATCGCCCGCTCGGCGGACGCGGCAATTTCGTCATGCACGGCGCCGCGCCCGGCAAGACCGGCGACGCCTACGAAGGCGAAGTGGCGCTGACCCTCGGCGGCAGCCGGGTCGACGCCAAGGGCAAGTACGCGCAAGCCATCGATGTCGATGCGAAGTTCGCGCCGCTGCAACTCAACGACCTGTTGCCGAGCGCGGCGGGCAGCCTCAACGGCACGCTCAAGCTCAGCGGCGCGGCGGATGCGCCCAACATCGATGCCGACCTGAGCGGCAGCGCGCTCAAGTACGGCGACTACAAAGCCGCCAGTTTCAGCGCCAAGGGCCGCTTGCCCTGGCGCGGCCGCGGCGGCGCGCTGGCATTGCGTGCGAGCGAGCTCGATGTCGGCCTGGCCTTGTCGTCGTTGAGCGTGGACGCCGCCGGCGCGGTCGAAGCGCTGCAGCTGCAGGCGCAGGCGCGCAGCGAGATCGCCAATCTGGATCTGTCGGGCAACGCGGAAAAACGCGGCGCGACCTGGCAGGGCGCGTTGGCGTCGTTGCAGTTGGCGCCGAGCAAGGGCGCGTCCTGGCGTTTGCAGCAGCCCGCGCAGTTCCGCTGGGACGGCCGCAACGGCGCCTGGAGCAACGCCTGTTTGGCGTCCAGCAGCGGCGGTTCGCTGTGCGCGAGCGCGGACTGGCCGCGTCGCGGCGTCGATCTGAAGGGGCAGGGCCTGCCCTTGTTGTTGGCCCAGGCGTATCTGCCCGAGCGCAGCGACAAGCGGCCGTGGGTGCTGCGCGGCGAGATCGCGCTCGACGCCGAGTTGCGTCCGGTCGGCAACGGCTGGCGCGGTCAATTCGATCTGACTTCCAGCGGCGGCGGCTTGAAGTTCAGCGAGCGCGCGCGGCGCGAATTGCTGCGTTACAACGCGCTGTCGCTCAAGGGCAGCTTCGATCCGAACAAACTCAACGCCGAATTGAAGGCGGGCTTCAACGACGACGGCCGCGTCGACGCCACCATCGCCACCGGTTGGGACGCCTACGCGCCGCTGTCGGGCAACATCGCGGTCAATACCGATGAGCTGACCTGGATCGAGCTGTTCTCGCCGGACATCGTCGAACCCAAGGGCAAACTGGAAGGGCGCATCAGCCTGGCCGGCACGCGCTCGCAGCCGCTGCTCGGCGGCCAGGCGCGCTTGTCGCAATTCACCACCGAAGTGCCGTCGCTGGGCATCGCCCTGCGCGACGGCGACGTGCGTCTGGACGCGCAACCCGACGGCAGCGCGCGCATCGCCGGCAGCCTGCGTTCGGGCGAGGGCACCCTCAACATCGACGGCACCCTGGGCTGGCAAGGCGAGGACACGCCGCTGGTGCTGAACCTGCGCGGCAGCAACGTGCTCGCCTCCGACACCCGCGACCTGCGCGCGGTGGTCGACCCGGATCTGACCGTGCGTTATGCCGCCCGGCAGCCGCTGAACGTCACCGGCAAAGTCGTGATCCCGTCGGCGCGGATCGACCTGGAACGCCTCGATCAGGGCGTGTCCGCATCCGAAGACGTGGTGGTGCTCGACCCGGTCAACCCGGAAGACACCGGCGCCTCGCCGCTGGAGCTCGATCTGACCCTGGCCATCGGCGAGGACGTCAAACTCAACGGCTTCGGCCTGGAAGGCAAGCTCGGCGGACAGATGCGCGTGCGCTCCAAGCCCGGCCGCGAAATGACCGCCAGCGGCGCGCTCAACGTCGAAGGCCGCTACACCGCCTACGGCCAGAAACTGCAGATCAGCCGTGGCAACCTCAACTGGAACAACGGCCCGGTGTCCGACCCGATCCTGGACGTGCGCGCCGAACGCGAAGTCGGCGCGGTCAAGGCCGGCGTCGACATCAGCGGCCGAGTCAGCGCGCCGCAGGTCAACGTCTGGTCCGACCCGGCGAGTTCGCAATCCGAAGCGCTGGCGTACCTGGCCCTGGGCCGGCCGCTGTCGTCGGTCAGCGGCGACGAGAGCAAGCAGCTCAACGCCGCCAGCGCCGCGTTGTCGGCCGGCAGCGGCCTGTTGGCCTCGCAGCTCGGCGCCAAGATCGGCCTCGACGATGCCGGGGTGATGGAGAGCCGTGCGCTCGGTGGGTCGGTGCTGGGTGTCGGCAAGTATCTGTCGCCGCGTTTGTACGTCGGCTATGGCGTGTCGTTGTTGGGCGTGGGCCAGGTGCTGACGTTGAAGTACCTGTTGCGCAAGGGGTTCGATATCGAGATCGAGTCGAGTACGTTGGAGAATCGGGCTTCGGTGAATTGGCGGAAGGAAAAGTAAGGTGGTCGCGCGCCCTGGGGCGAACTTGTTTATGTGTGCTATCCAGTGCGGATGGCGCGACGGTCGAGATTGCGAGCCCGACAGGAATGACGTGCCGGTTTGGATGCTGACTCAGACAGCGCGGACGTAAGAAATGAGCTTGTCGATCCTGCTGCGCTGGGCGGTGGTGCTCGGTATGCTTGCCGCCGCAGTGCGCTTGGCGCTTCTCTCGCTGGGCGATGCAGTCAGCGGAGGTGAGGTTGCCGCGTATTACGTGGCTTTCTTTATTCTTGTTTCTGGTTGGCGTGCGGCAAAGTTTTGGCGCGCGCCATTGCTGATCTTTGGGCCAGGAGCAGGTCTGGCTTGCCTCGGTCTGTATTGCGTTGGCTTAGCGCTTCTCATCGGCTTGAAATACGAAGCCATGAAGCAAAGTGCGCTTCTGCCGACGGCATTGTTCTTAGGGGCGACCAGCGCTGGTTATTTTGGTTTTGCGGTATTGCTCGCGCATGGAAGATCGTCGTTGCAGGTCATGGACGATAGCGATGGGCGAAGCTGAGGCGCACAGCCGCAGCCAAATCACGACCATCTTGACTCAGGCCGGCGAGGATGTGGGCCTGATGGATTTGCTGGAGCTAACTCCAGAGTAGCATGTCGTCGTAGAGACTCTTTAACCGTCGCGCGATGCCGCAGGACGATAAAGAGGTGTATGTTCAAGTGGCGCTTTGCGCCAATGCTATGAGATAGCGATGTCTAGCAAATTGGGGACTTGGATATGGGCGCTGCTTTCACTGTCTTTATTTTTGAGGTGCGTGTTTTTCACCGGGCTCGAGCTGTATGCCGGAGTGCCGATAAGCGCTGAGCAATGGGCAGTGATGGTGATCGCCGGTCTCGGATCTCTGTATTTTGGCTATATATCTTTCGCAGGTATGCTCGCGGGGAAAGACGGTTCGTGCCAGCGTGGTCAAACGGCCAGGCCCAGCAAGTTCTTGACCTGGATCGGCGCGCTATTTTTTCTGTCGATCTTTCTGCGCTGCACCTTCGTTCTCGGAAGCAAGCTGTATGCCGGAGAGTCGATCAGCGGAGCCCCGTTGGTCGTGGTACCCATCGGTCTTGTCGCGCTGTACATCTGTTACATGTACTTCAAAAGAATTTTCTCGCGAGGTCACACTCGCAGGTCTGAACCATTTTGAGCGGGCGTGCGGGCGAAGCTGCTGAGCTTGCGCCGCTGCCTCACTGACAAGCATCCCGAATCGCCTGCACCTCCCGCGCCACCTCGCTGCCATCCGGCCGCGCCTCATCGATAGTGCGCAGCAACCCATCCAACGTCGCCCGCGCCTGCCCACGCTGCGTCGCCACACAGCGCGCCTGCGCGGCGTAGGCCTGGGCGCGCCAGCCGATTTCGCGCAGGGCTTCGTCGGTGGTCGGCAGTTGCGCCAGCGTGTCGAGTTGAACCAGCGCGGAGCTGTCGCCGCTGCTGGCTTCGGCGCGGGCCAGGTCGAGCTCGGCGTGGCGGGTGTTGGGGTGGCGCGGGCCGTAAGCCTTGCGTGCGATCTGTAGCGCGCGCTGCAGCCGCGGCAGCGCCAGTTCGGGTTCGCCCAGCGACATTTCCACGTCGCCAAGCAGACGTTCGGTGTCGCCGACGCTGCCGTGGTCGGGGCCGAGGCGTTTCAGGCGCAGGTTGCGGGCGTGTTCCAGCAGTCCGCGCGCTTCGGTGTCGCGGCCGGCGGCGTGCAGCATCTGGGCCTGGTCGAACAGCAGGTCGGCCAGATGCTCGCCGCGCGCGGCGAGGTCGGGATTTTTTCGGGCGATGTCGACCGCGCGTTTGATCTCGCCCATCGCGCGGTCCTGGTCGCCGCGTTCCCAGGCGATCAGGGCGAGCGCGCTGCGCACGCCGGCCAGTTCCGGATGCTCGGGGCCCAGGCGTTGGGTCAGCAGGCCGCGGATGAGTTCGTATTCGTTCTGCGCTTGCACGAACTGGCCTTGGTCGACATGCAGCGCGGCCAGTTGCCGGCGCACGGCCAAGGTCGCGGGATGTTGCGCGCCGTTGACTTCCAGGGCGATCGCCAAGGCTTCGCTGGCGTCGCGTTCGGCGTCGCCGAGTTGGCCCAGTTCGCGGCGCAGCGCGGCCAGGTTGTAGCCGATCTCCACTTGCAGCGGGTGGCGGTCGCCGACGCTTTGTTGCAGGCGCCGGCGTGCTTGTTCCAGGCCCTGCAGCGCTTCGCGGCTTTGTCCGGCGTCGGCTTGCAGGCCGGCCAGGTCCATCAGGTTTTCGACTTCGCCGACGTCGGTGTTTTCCAGCATTTCGCGGCGCACCACCAGCGAGCGTTCGAACAACTGCCGCGCGCCCTGGCGCTCGCCGTTGGCGCGGCGGCAGCGGCCGAGTTCGGAATAGAACTCGCTCGATTGCAGCGGCAGTTGCGATTGTTCGCGCCGGGCCAGGTCCAGCGCGGGTTGCATCAGCACGGCGCAGTCGCGCGGCAGGTTCAGCAGCCGCAACACTTTGCCGCGCTGGCTCAGCGATTCCAGGCGCAGGCTGTTGGGGATGTCGTCGGCCGAGGCCAGGATCGAGGTCTGGCGGTCGAGCAGCGCGCGCGCTTCGTTGTAGTCGCCAAGGCTAGTGCGCAGGCGCGCGATCACCCCGAACAGTTCGGCGCGGGTGCGCGGCTGGCGCGCGAGTTCGCGGTTGCCGCGCGCGACCGCCGCGTCGAGCAAGCCGCGCAGGTCCAGCGCGTCGCCTTCGGGCGTGCCGCGCGCGCTTTCGAACAGGCCGACCATGAAGTCCTGCATCGCCTGCGCGCGCGCGGCTTCGCCGACCGCTTCGCGCGCTTGCCAGGCGACGATGCCGAGCGCGACGCTGAGCACCACCGCCACCAGCGCCGCGGTCGCCAACGCCCAGCGATGACGGGCGACGTATTTGTTGAAGCGATAGCGCAGGCTTTGCGCGCGCGCCATCACCGGCCGTCCGGCTTCGAAGCGCTGCAGGTCCAGCGACAGCGCTTCCACCGAGGGATAGCGTTGTTCCGGCCGCTTGGCCAGGGTCTTGAGGACGATGTTGTCCAGATCGCCGGCCAGCTGCCGGCCCAATCGGCGCAGCGAGACCGGGTCGAGATCGTCGTCGCTGGCGTCGGCGTAGCGCAGCACCGCTTGCGAAGGTCGCAGCGGATCGGCGGCGAGAATCGCCTCTTCCCATTCCGCGTCGGTCTGGCGCTTGAGTTTGTAGGGCTTGGCGTCGGTGAGCAGTTCGTACAGCACCACGCCGAGCGAGTACACGTCGGTCATGGTGGTGACCGGTTCGCCGCGCACTTGTTCGGGCGCGGCGTAGTGCAGGGTGAACGCGCGCGCGCCGGTGCGGGTCTGTTCGGGCAGCGGCACGTCGCTGCTGTCGAGCAGTTTGGCGATGCCGAAATCGAGCAGGCGCACGTCGCCGCCCGGGGTGACCATGATGTTGGACGGCTTGAGGTCGCGGTGGACGATCAGATTGGCGTGGGCGTGGCTGACCGCGTCGCAGATCTGCTGGAACATGCGCAGGCGCTTGTCCAGCGAGGTGCGCTGATTGCGGCAGTAGTCGGTGATCGGCTCGCCTTCGACGTATTCCAGCGCCAGATACGGCAGGCCGTCGCGGGTCACCCCGGCGTCGAGCAGGCGGGCGATGTGGGGGTGGGCCAGGCGCGCGAGGATCTGCCGTTCGCGGGTGAAGCGGGTGCGCAGATTGGTGTCGGCCAGGCCCGGCCGCAGCAGCTTCAGCGCGACCCGGCGCTGGTACAGGCCGTCGGCGCGCGAGGCCAGCCACACCTGGCCCATGCCGCCTTCGCCGAGCAGGCTTTCCAGCCGGTAGGAGCCGACTTCCACGCCCGGGCGCATGCCCGTTTGCTGCGGCGCGACCAGCGGTTCGGACAGGAAATCTTCATGGCCTTCTTCCAGCGCGATCAGTCCGGCCAGATCGTCGGCCAGTTGCGGATCGTCGGCGCGCAGTTCGCGCAGGCGTTCGGCGCGGGCGTCGGGTTCCAGCTCGAGCAGCGCGTCGAGCAGCGGCGACAGGCGTTGCCAGCGTTCGGCATCCATGCGCGATCAGGCCGGCGGCGGCGCCGTGGTGCGGGCCGGATCGGTGAACGCGGATGCGGTGACGGTCATGACGTTGCGCATTCCTTGCAGGCGCGCCGCGCGTGCGCGGCCGGCGACGTGGGCGCCGTCAGCGGTTGGGCTCGTCCTGCAGCGAGGCCAACAGGAACAGCCGCGCCTTCTGCCAGTCGCGGCGGATGCTGCGTTCGGAACGCTGCAGCAGCGCTGCGATTTCCAGCTCGGACAGGCCGGCGAAATAGCGCAGCTCCACCACTTGCGCCAGGCGTTGATCGACCGCGGCCAGCTTGGTCAGCGCGGTGTCCAGGCCGAGCGTGTCTTCGTCCAGGCGCAGGCCGCCTTCGACGTCTTCGGGCAATTCGGTGACCCGGTGCAAGTCGCCGCCGCGCTTTTGCGCCAGACGCTGACGCGCGTAATCGACCACCACGCTGCGCATCGCCGAGGCGGCGTAGGCGAAGAAATGCGCGCGATCGTCGAACTGCGCCTCGCGCCGCCCGACCAGTTTCAGATACGCCTCGTGCACCAGCGCGGTCGCATCCAGGGTCTGCCCGTGTTGGCCGGCGAGCTGACGCCGGGCCATGGTGTGCAGTTCCTGGTACAGCGTCGCCAGCACGCGATCGAGCGCGCCGCGGTCGCCCTCGCGGGCGGCATCCAGCAGGATGGTGATGTCTGCGCTATCGGCCATATACCCCTCGACTGGACGCGACTATAGCGCGTTCATCTTCCCTTGGCAGGGACGTTGGTGGCATCAATCCTGCACGCCGCGGCCGAAATGCGCCACGCGCCGGGCAAGCGGAATGCACAAAAATTACCCCGGCGGGTGAACGCGCGAGTCGCGCGATGGATGACAAGCGTGCTCACGGACCGATGGGCGGCGCTGCATCGACCGTCCATCGGGCGGCGTTCGCCGCGCTCGGCTCAGCGCTGGCAATGCCCGCACCACACCGTGGTGCGCTGGCCGATGCTGGCTTGTTTGAGCGGGCGGCCGCAGCGCGGGCAGGGCTCGCCGCCGCGCCCGTAGGCCGACAGTTCCTGCTCGAAATAGCCCGGCGCGCCGTCGGGGCTGATGAAGTCGCGCAAGGTGGTGCCGCCGCGCTGGATCGCGTAACCCAGGATGGTTTTGATCGATCCAGCCAACTCCGCGTAACGCTCGCGCGAGACCTTGCCGGCCGCGCGCAGCGGCGACACGCCCGCGGCGAACAAGGCTTCGGCGGCGTAGATGTTGCCGACGCCGACCACGATTTTCTGATCCATCAAAAACGTCTTCACCGGCGCCTTGCGGCCGCGGCTGAGTTCGAACAGGTAGTCGCCGTGGAACTCGTCCGACAGCGGTTCCGGGCCGAGCTCGCGCAACAACTCGTGGGTTTCGCCGGGCGCCTGCCACAGCAGGCAGCCGAAGCGGCGCGGGTCGTTGAAGCGCAGCACGCGGTCGCTGTCGAGCAGCAAGTCGACGTGGTCGTGATCGCGCACCGGCGTGTCGGCCGGCAGCACCCGCAGACTGCCGGACATGCCCAGGTGCAGCAGGGCGCTGCCGGCGAGGGTGTCGAGCAACAGGTACTTGGCGCGGCGGCGCACCGCGTCGATGCGCTGGCCGGGCAGGGTGTCTTCGATCTGCAGCGGGATCGGCCAGCGCAGGTTGGGCCGACGCAGGATCGCGGTCACCACGTGACGGCCTTCCAGGTGCGGCGCCAGGCCGCGCCGGGTGGTTTCGACTTCAGGTAATTCAGGCATGGCACCAGCGTACTATCCCGGTCAAGCCGGCGCCGACACGCGCCGGCGACGAAGTCGGGAGTTGCCATGACCCAGACCAGCGCATCCGAGGACGCGGCCGCCGGACATCGGTCCGGGGCGATGCGCGGCGTCGGCCTTACGGCCCGGTCGGAACCCGATTCGTCCCCTATTGCCGAGCCCACCGGCGCCGACCCGGAGCGCCCGCCCGGCCTGCGCCTGCGCGCCTTCGCCACCCGCGAGCTCGACCAGGCCCTGGACGCGCTGGGCTGGCGCGGCAACCGCATCCACGCCGGCGTGCATCTGGCGCGCAAATGCCTGCGCCGGACCCGCGCCGCGTTGGCCTTGGGCGGCGACGCGCTCGGTCCCGGCGCTGCCTTGGTCGATCGCGAGCTGCGCGGGCTCAATCTCAATCTCTCGAATCTGCGCGACGCGCATGCTCTGGTCGAAACCCTGGACCGGCTGCTGCGCAGCCACGCCGAGGCCGAGGTGCGCGCCCTGCTGCTGCGTGCGCGCCGCCGGGCCG
>NZ_JBAMDI010000072.1:0-56600 GCF_036961695.1 Pseudomonas sp. CGJS7
CCGCCGCGATCGTAACCCCCAAGGCGGCGGATATTCGCCGCTGGCATTCCCCCCGGGACCAGCGGCCATTCTTTTCGCCTCGCCGGCGGCCGTGTCGGGCGGATGCGACGGCGATTGCGGGCGCGCGGACGCGGCCCGCGGCCGGCGACGAGTTTCGCCGGCGCCGATGAGTGGAGGCAAGATGCGAAGCGGTAACGAGTCCGAGCCCGTCGGCTCGGGCAGGCAGGATCACCAGGGCAGCAGCCGGTGGATCGCGCTGTCCGACGCCGAATGGGCGCGAGTGGCCCAGGTCGTCGCGCAAGTCAGCGCCAAGAGCGACAGCGAGCGGGCGCAGGCGCGCAGGTTCGTGGATGCGGCGCTGTCGGTGATGATCGGAAACTGCGTCTGGAGCCGGCTGCCGGCGGAACGGTTCGGCGATTGGCGGGTGGCTTACAACCGCAACGAACGCTGGATCGAGCGCGGCGTGTGGACGGTGTTGGCGAACAGCGGGGTGATGACCGAGGCGTGGTCGCTGCGGATCGCGCGCTGCGTCGAACACCGGGTTCGCGAAAAGCGCTTCCGCGCCAAGCGCGGACGGCGCGGGTCTGTCGCCGGCAGCGTGCGCGCGACGGACCTCGAGGAGGGGCCGGCCGATGTCGGCGCCGGGCGATGAGCGCGCATCGCCCGGCACGCCGCGGCGCGCGCCGCCCACGCGCAACGGTCGGGCTAGAACTGGCGCTGTACCGAGAACGTGCAATAACGCCCGGCCACATCGGCATCGACGACGCTGTAGCCGCGGCCGTTGAAGTCGGCGTTGGCCGGCGCGCGATCGGCGATGTTGTCCATGTTCAACGCCAGCACCCAGCCGCGAAAGCCGGCATAGGCGACGTCGATGCCGGACAAGGTCGAACTGGGCACGCGGCGTTGTTGGTCTATCTGCGTTTCGACCAGGAACGTAGCGGTTTTGGCCGGGACCAATACGGTGCTGCTGCCGCTATGGCGCAGATTGAACGTCACCGTCCAGTCGTCGCGCTTCCAGCGCAGGCTCCCGGTGAGCGCGAGTTTGGGCACGCCGGCGACAAGCACGTCGGCATCCGTCTCGCCGCGCCGTTGCCGTCGTCTGAGCAGATCTTGGTAGTGGCCGGCCAGCCGGGCGGTGAAACTGCCCCAGGACGCGCTGTCGAAACCGCTTTGGACATCCAGCTGCCAGCCGCCGGCTTCGGTCGAGCCGATGTTGTCGAAGTAACGATCGACGCCGGTCACATAGCCTTGTTTGTCTTTCACCAGCGCTTCGGGATAGTCCGCCAGCGAGGCGATCGGATCGACTTCCAGAATCTCGTTGCGGCGACGGATGCGATAGCGGTCCAGCGCCACGCTGAGGCGGCGCGACGGCGTCCAGGTCAGGCCGAAGTTGCGGCTGCTCGAGGTTTCCGGGCGCAGTTGCTCGTTCACGCGCACGCCCAACCAGACCAGGCATCTGTTCTCGCGCTCGAAAGGCAGGCGGCAAGGCGCTGGAAGCTCGCTCAACGGCAGCAAGGCGTAACCGCGCGAACCGGGATGGATGAGCGGTTCGCGCAATTCGGCCAATGCCGGCGCGCGAAATCCCTTGCCGAAGGAACTACGAAGCACCAACGCCGGCCACGGCTGCCAGCGCATTCCGAGCATCGGCGAGGCCTCGCGTTCGTAGCCGCTGCTGCGGTCCAGCCGCCACGCCGCATTCGCCCACAGATTCTTGCGCAACGGCATGTCGATTTCGGCGAATACCGAGGCGATGTCCCGCGACAGATCGCTGGCGCGGAAGTTGTGGGCCAGGGCGACGTTGCCGTTGATCAGCGCCGAGTCCGGGGCGCTGTGGGCGTGTTCGTGGCGGGCCTCGAAGCCGGCCGCCATCCGCGCCGAACCGCTGGCAAGCGCGAACAGATCGGTTTCGACATTGCCCGACAGCGCGTAGATGCTCATGCCGCCATCCAGGCCGATCCGCGGCGACAGCGAATCGAGCACCTCGCGGGAGTTGCGGTCGATGCCGTTGAACCGATAGCTGCGCTTTTCGATGATCTTGTCGATGGCGTCCAATCCGATCAGCCCGTCGATCCGATTGCCGACCCGGTTGCGGCCGAACGACGCGTCGAGGGTCCACTCCAGCGCCGGCCGGCTGCCGCGCAAGCCGATGGCGTAATCCTGAGCGTGGGTATCGATTCTGTTGCGGACAGGACCCACGTCGTAAAACCAGTAACTCAACAGATGCTCGCCGGTGGGTTCGAAGCTGGGGCCGGTGGCGTCGGGATGATCGGGCGGCAGTTGCATCACGCCGTGGCTGGGCGCGGCGCTCATGTTCAGTTCGGTGCGGGTGTTGCGCACCTGCGCGTAGAACTCGGTGTGCGCGCTCAAGGAATGGCGGTAGAACGCGTACAGCGCGTTGCTGCGCAGCCCGGGCTGCAAACTGGTCCAGCGGCTGCTGTCGAAGCCGCAGTCCATGCCGCCGGGGGTGGTGTCGTCGATGCTGGCGCAGGCCGGAACCAACTCGGCGCGGTCGATGTTTTCCACAAAGCCGAACGGCACGCGATGGTCCGCGCCGCCGTAACGGCGTTGGTTCATCGAACTCCAGGATCGCTGGCGGCCGAGCAGGGCGGAGCGGTCGAAGCGTTCCAGGCCCAGATGCAGTTGGCCGCGGCTCGCGATCGGCACGCCCCAACTGGCGGATTGGCGCTGGGTTTCGCCGTCGCCGTGCGAGGACACGCCGTAACTCATGCCCACTTCACCGCCGAGGTAGTCTTTCTTGAGAATGACGTTGACCACGCCGGCCATCGCATCGGCGCCGTAAATCGCCGAGGCGCCGCCGCGAACGATCTCGATCCGATCGACCATGCTCAGCGGAATGCCGTTGAGATCGGCCAGGCCGCCCAGCGCGGAGGAGACCAGGCCGTAACTGGCCACGCGCCGACCGTCGACCAGGAACAACGTCGCCCGCGGTCCGAGCGAGTACAGGCTGGTCGATGCCGCGGCCGCCACCGGCACCTGGCTGGCGCCCTGTTCGGTGGCCACATCGAACGGGTGATGTCCGGCCATGCCGGGCAAATGGCGCAGCACGTCGAACAGGGTCTGGTAGCCGCTGGCGCGAATCTGCTCTTGGTCGATCACCGTGGTGGGCAAGGCGCTTTCCAGTTGCGCGCGCCCGATCCGGCTGCCGGTGACGTGGATCGGGTCCAGCTCGAACGGCGTCGTCGCCGGATTGCGATCGCCGGCCGGGGTTTTGCCGACGCGCGTCTTGGCGGCGGGGCGCGGCGCGGGCGTCAGCAGAAAGACGCCGGGACTGACCGCCACCGCGGCCAGGCCGCTGCCGCTCAGCAACTGCGCCAGGCCGCTGCGCGCGTCGGCGGCGCCGCTGAGTCCGGCGGTGCGCAGGCCGGCGACCTGGGCCGGCGTGTACATGATCTGCAAGCGGTAGTGCAGCGCGAATGCGGTCAGTGCGGCGTCCAGTTCGCCGGGCGCGAGACGGTAACCATCGCCGGAAGCCTCCGCGCCGATCGCTTCGCCTGCTGGAGCAATCCAGAGCGCTCCGACGATGGCAACGGCAAGGACGCGGATGAACGGGTGCATGCGGTGTCTGTCGCGAGTGAAGGCGTGCGGGCTGTGAACACGCTTGGTTTGCCGATTATGGCATCTCGCGCGCGTGCGGCGGGAGCCGCGGGATCGGTCCGGATGCGGGTCGATCGTTCATCGCGTTCAGACATGAACCATGCATGCCAAAGCAGCGATTTGTTTGCCGTGGGCGCGTGCGTGGGCGCGCCGTTTTTTTGCGATGGCGCATGGCCGCGCGCGGATTGCGCGGCGCAGGCCGCTGTCTGAGCTCGCACCGGCCGCCGCGCGACATCGCTGGTACGCGGTGTGACTGCCGAAGCGGGCATGGGCCGCGATCGGGGTAGGGGGTTCGGCGAATGGATCAAGAACGGGAGGACGCGATGCAATCGATTCAGACCGTCGAAAGACCTCTGGCCGGAACGCCGGTATCGGTCAGCGACGATCAATGGGCGGCGATCCGAGCGCTGGCGAATCGGTGGGTTCCGTTGCGGGCCGGCCGCGATGAGATCGATCGCCGGTTCGTCGAGGCCGCGCTGTCGGTGATGGTCGGCGATTGCCACTGGGTGTTGCTGGCCGAGGACCGGTTCGGCAACTGGCGGGTGAACTGGGCGCGCAACGCGCGCTGGG
Source organism: Pseudomonas sp. CGJS7 (assembly GCF_036961695.1). NCBI lineage: Bacteria > Pseudomonadati > Pseudomonadota > Gammaproteobacteria > Pseudomonadales > Pseudomonadaceae > Pseudomonas > Pseudomonas sp. CGJS7. The sequence continues at coordinate 4,186 of NZ_JBAMDI010000072.1, forward strand.
TGGAACTGGGGGTGTGGTCGCGGGTGGCCGCGGGCGGCGTGTTGAATGAGGATGCGGCGCGCCGGGTGCTCGATTACGTCGAGCGGCACCGCCGCAAGAAACGCCGGCGCGCGGCGCGCAGGGTCGAATGGATCCTGCATGAGGATCGTTGAATACGATCTTGGATTTGCGGCGGCCATCGCGCCGACGCCTGCGCTGCGCAGAATCGATTCGCGGGCGCGCATCGAATCCTTGCCCGCGCTTTCGACGCTGAGGCGCCGCGCCCTCGCACTGTGAAGGTTTGTTCGCAAAGTGTGAGTTTGTTCGAAGCTGTGCCGCAGGTCCGCAATGGGCCTGGCCGGACTATCGGCTTCCTTCTCCCGGCAATGGCATCAAGCAAGCGCAGCCGCGCGTGCGCGGCGGCCGAATCGATGCGCTCCCACAGCCGCGAAGCAGGCGCCAATCCGCGCAAAAACGTCCGGACGGCCTGGATTCGTTGCTGTCCTGCGCGGCGCCCGCGCCAGCGGCATGTTGCGCCATCGCAACAGCGACGCCGGAAACTGTGCGCGGGTTGGTGGATCGAGGGGTCGGAAACGACAGCCTGACGACAGGTTGTCGTTACCGATGTCACCGCGGGTATGCCCTATGTTGACGACGCGACGGCATGCGTTTTTAAGTGGTTGCCAACAGCCCGGCAGCAGCGCTCAGGCGCGCCGGGCTCCAGGCACTCTCCACTTAACGAGGCGGTCATGACGGACATCAGAAGTGCCAACGATGCGGTACGCGTGCTGTGGCAGCAGTTCGATACCATCGACGGCGCCAAGCAAGGCGTCAACGACGTCGCCGCGCAGGCCAAGCAAGACGCCCTGCTGGAAGCGATCAAGCAACACCAGGACGGCAAGATCAGCCACGAGGATCTGCGCGCGGTCGCCGGCGACAGCCGTTTCAGCGCCGAGCAGCGCGAAGCCGCGCAGTACTTGCTGGACAACCGCGACACCCTCGACGCCATCGACGGCGCCGACCGCGGCGGCGACACCGATCAGATCATCGGCCGCGAGGCGGCGGTGGCCTTCATAGGCCAGCACCGCGACGGCCTGCCGTACGACGTGACCGCCGCCGCCGACGCCGCGGATCTGCTCAAGGTCGGCGCGCGTTCGGGCCAGACCGACGACTACGATGCGCGCCTGACCGCGTTCGCCGACAAGCTGCAGGGCCTGCCCGAAGCCGACCGCGGCGCGCTGATGCGCGAGGTGTTGCGCCAGGACGAAGGCGCGCCGAAATCGTGGCTGGAAAGCAGCCGCCTGGACAAGCTCAAGGGCGATGAAATCACCCCCGAGGCCCACCGCACGGTCAGCGACGCCTTCGCCGCCACGCCGCAGGGCGTGAAGCAGTTCGTCGAAGGCACCGTCACCAAGGACGTCGACAAATACACCAAGCACGCCGAAGAGCTGAACTGGCTGATCGCCAACGAAGGCCCGGCGATGACGCCGCAGCAGTTGCAGAAGGCCATCGACGATTTCAGCAAGGACAAGGGTCCGGAATGGACCGGCAAGCTGGAGGAATATCAGGGCAAGGCCGCCGAACACGGCCGCGAGATCCTGCAGCGCCTGGGCCAGGACGACATCGGCAAGCTCAGCCCCGAAGAGAAGCAGGAGCTGCTCGACACTCTTGGTGAAGACAACCCGCAGGCGCAGACCGCGGTCGCCCTGGCGCTCGGCGAGAACGGCGGCGCGACCCAGGCCGAGATCAACGAGGCGATGGGCTTCTTCGACGGCGTCAAGGTCACCGGCAGCTCGGCCGACTTCGCCGGCAAGCTCGGCCAGAGTTATCTGAGCAATGTGCAGAAGGTGATCCAGGAGGTCGATCCCAACCAGCCGCAGACCATCCGCGACGCGCAGGCCGAGATCGGGAAATTCCGCGACTCCAACTACGCCAAGGCGATGGGGTTGCCGGCCGACAAGTTCGACAGCGTGCTCGATACCCTGGCGCGGACCTTGCCCGAAAGCGGCAACCGCATTTCGGTCACCGAGATGAGCAACCGCCTGGAAGCCTTCGGCACCCAGGTCGATGAGCTCAGCCGCACCAGCACCAACGCCGGCGCCGTGCAAGGCATTCGCTTGCTCGGTCTGAGCGCGGGCGCGATCGGCATGTATCAATCGGGCAGCGAACTGCTGGCCGATCCGGACCCGGAAAAGGCGATGCGCGGGCTGGCCGATCTGGTCGGTCTGTCCAGCGGCACCACCGAAGCGCTGGTCAGCGCCGGCGCGTTGGCGCCGGAAAGCAAGTTGGCCACGACCTTGGGCAATCCGGTGTTGGGCAAGGTGCTCGGCGGCGCCGGTCTGGTGTTCGGCGGCGTGGATCTGTATCGCAACATCCGCGACGGCGACGCCAGCCAGGCGACCCTGACCGGGATCGGCCTGGCCGGCGCCGCGCTGGCCACCTTCGGCACCACCGCCTGGGCCGGACCGGTCGGCGTCGCGGTCGGCGCGTTGGCGGCGATCGGCAGCATCGGCTTGAATCAGTGGCGGCGCGTGGACGCTTCCAACGAACACATGAATTCGACGTCGAAGGAATTCCTGCAACACGCCGGATTGAAGGAAGACGTGGCCGGCGCCTTGGTCGACCAAAGCGGCGAGGGCCACAGCCCGGTGCCGTTCCTGTTCGAATTCGCCGCCAGCCGCGATCTGACTCCGCAGCAAACGGTGCAATGGCTCAACGGCCTGAGCAAGGGCGATCTGGAATCGATCCGCGACCGCGCCCACGAGGCGCTGGACAAGGCCGGCGGCGATCTGAACAAGTTCGAAGGCAAGACCGATCAGGACAAGGTCGATTTCCTGAATTCGTTCGCGCGGATGCGCGAAGGCGGCAACCCGATGGTCAACGACGACGGTGCCGACTTCCGCGTCGGCCGCAGCAGCCGCGAAGTCGTCGCCGGCACCTGGGATGAGTTCGCGGCCTTGTTGCAGGCCAAGGGCCGGCCGTTGCCGAGCGCGGGCTGATCGCATCGACCCGCCGCGAATGCGGACGCGCATTGCGTTCGCATTCGCATGCGCGCCGCGGTCGCGGCGCGCGGATCAACGATCCAGGTAACGCACCTCGTAGGCGGCCAGCGCAACCTGCTTGCCGATCACCGCGACGTTCTGCGCCCGGTCGGTCTGATTGATCAGCGCCACGCAGCGGGCGCTGGCGTACGCGGCGACATCGGCGCTGGATACGCGGGTCGTATACAACAGCGCGCCGGGCGCGAAGCAGCGGCGGAACTCGCGCACGCTGGCGGCGAACGGGAACGGCGTGCCGCCGCTGCCGTCTTCCAGCAACGTATCGCGCCAGGTGCTTTCCTGATTGCCGCCGGGCGCGCGCGCGGCGTTGCCGTCCGGTGCCCAACGCAAGCTCACCGCGACATCCGGCGCCATCGTCAGCAGCGCCTTGCTCATCAACGCGTTCTGGTTCTTGTCGTTGAAATAGCCCGGCAAATAAGGCTTGTCGGCGAAGGTGTCGGTGACGTACCACTCCGCCCACCAGATCGGCAGGCTGCTGCGGTTGCGCAGCCAACGGTTGACGTCGGCGTAGTACTGCATCATCGCGAACGGGCTGGCCCGGGTCGGCACGGTTTCCTGTGAAGTGTTGTACAGGCCGCCGTCGACGGTCAGGAAATCGGCGCCGTGTTTGTTGGCGAGCCAATAGTCGATGGCGTCCAGCACCCGCTGATCGACATAGCCGTAAGGGCCGCGCAGTTCGGATTTATGGCCGACGTCGATCAGATTGAACGCGGTCACGCTGGTGTACGGGCCGCCGACCTTGATCGCCGGATTCACGCCCTTGAGCGCGGCGTAGACCAGGTTGTACAGGCGGGTATAACCCTCGTAATCCCAGCGGTTTTCGGCTTCGTTCCAGAAACCCTTGAACTCGTTCCAGACCTGATAGTGCTTGACCTGCGGGTAACGCAGCGCGACTTGCCGCGCCAGTTCGGCGAAATCGGCGAAGTGCTCGGGGATCGGCGCGTTGGTGAAGCGGCTCCAATCGGTCTGGCCGGCGGGATCGCCGCGCATCCAGTCCGGCGCGCAGCACAAGGTGATCACCGGTGTGCCGCCGGCGGCGCGGATCTGGGCGACGCGTTGGTCCAGCGTTTCCCAGCGGTAATCGCCGGGCGAGGGCTGCGGGTTGTCGGTGCCCCAGCCCATGAGGTGCACGTTCTTGTACGGATACAGCTGCTTGAGCAAGGCGGTGCCGCGCGCCAGCGCGTCCGGGTCGCCCCAATCGCGCAAACTGTTTTGCACCAGGGTGGCGCCGGGCGTCATTCGCACCTTGCCGTTCTGCGCGCCGATCTCCACCTGCACGGTGGCGGCGTGCGCGCTGGCGCAGGCGAGGGCGAAGGTCAGCAAGGCCGCGGCGCCGCGGCGCAGGCCGGACGACAGCGGCAAGGTCGGTTTGGATCGCATGGACGGTCTCTGCAAACGGAAAGGGCCTGCAGTGTGTTTTCGCCTCGGCCGCGCGGTTGTGCGCGCGTTGGCAGTGTGCGGCCGGCGCAGCGGTGCGGTTTTGTGCGAATGCGCAGTCGGTCGGAAAAGCCGGCGACAGCTTTTCGACAGAATCCGGTTGCGCGCGCGTGGCGCCAGGGGCTAGCGTGTGGCCGGTCCGCGCCGTGCGCGCGTCCGAGTCCCCGAGTCCGCCATGACCTCTCGCCGTCGTTTCCTGCAAAGCTCGCTGTTCGCCGCGGGCGCCGCCGCGTTGCCGTCGTTCGCCGCCGAATCGGCCTCAGCGGCCTCAGCGGCCGCGCCGCCGGCGCCCAAGGCTATCGAAGGTGCGCGGGTGGTGTCGACCTGGGACTTCGGCGTCGGCGCCAACCAGGCGGCGTGGCCGGTGTTGCAGGCCGGCGGTTCGGCCCTGGACGCGGTCGAGGCCGGCGCGCGCTGGGCCGAGGCCGATCTGTGCAACAGCACGGTCGGCCGCTGCGGCAATCCCGATCGCGACGGCGTGCTGACCCTGGACGCCAGCATCATGGACGGCGACGGCCGCTGCGGCGCGGTCGCCGCGCTGGAAGACATCGCCCATCCGGTGACGGTGGCGCGGCGGGTGATGGAGCGCACCCCGCACGTGTTGCTGGTCGGCGCCGGTGCGCAGCAGTTCGCGATCGAACAGGGTTTCAAGAAAGAGCCGCTGTTGACCGACAAGGCCCGCGCGGCCTGGAACGAATGGCGCAAGACCTCCAAGTACCAGCCGCAGATCAACGCCGAGCGGCTCGACAACGCCAAGCCCGGCGACAAATCCAATCACGACACCTTGGGCATTCTGGCCATCGACCGCAGCGGCAAACTGGCCGGCGCCTGCACCACCAGCGGCATGGCCTGGAAGCTGCACGGCCGAGTCGGCGACAGCCCGATCGTCGGCGCGGGGCTGTATGTCGACAACGAGGTGGGCGCCGCCACCGCTTCGGGCGTGGGCGAAGAAATGCTGCGCAATGCCGCCAGTTTCCTGGTGGTCGAACTGATGCGCCAAGGCCGCAGCCCGGACGAAGCCTGCCGCGAGGCGATCGACCGGCTGGTGCGCAAGCGGCCGCAGGCCAGCAAGACCTTGCAGGTGTGTTTCCTGGCGATCAACAAACACGGCGAAGTCGGCGCGCATGCGCTGCATCGCGGGTTCGTATACGCGGTATGCGATGCGAACAAGCGCGACGCCTTGCTCGATTCGCGTTCGGTCTACACGACCGAACAAACCTGAGTGCGGCGATGAGCGAAAAACTGCTGGAAATCTCGGCCAATTCCCTGGGTTCGGCGCTGGCCGCGCAGGCCGGCGGCGCCGACCGGGTGGAACTGTGCGAGAACCTGGGCGAGGGCGGCACCACGCCGTCGTACGGCACCCTGGCGGTCGCGCGCGATCGCCTGCGCATACCGCTGTACGTGTTGATCCGCCCGCGCGCCGGCGATTTTCTCTACGACCGCGACGAACTGGCGGCGATGCGCGCGGATGTCGAAGTGTGCGTGCGGCTGGGCTGCGACGGCGTGGTGATCGGCGCGCTGGATGCCGACGGCGATGTCGATGTCGCGCTGTGCCGGGAACTGATCGCGGCGGCCGGGTCGCTGGGCGTGACCTTCCATCGCGCCTTCGATGCCGCGCGCGACCAATCCGCGGCGCTGGAAGCGGCGATCGGCCTGGGCTGCGAACGCATCCTCACCTCCGGCGGCGCCGCCGACGCGTGGCAAGGCGCGGACCGGATCGCCGCGCTGGTGCGGCAAGCGGCCGGGCGGATCGAACTGATGGCCGGCGCGGGCGCGACCGCGCAGAACATCGCCGCGCTGGCGCAGCGCGCGCAAGTGCGCGAACTGCACGCCTCGGCCAAGCAAGCGCGGCTTTCGGCGATGCGCTATCGCAATCCGGAGCTGACGGGTTTGCCCGCGGACTGGATTCAGAGCGACGCCGACACGGTGCGGGCGTTGGTGCAGGCGCTGCGCGGCTGAGCCGAGCGCCGACGAATACCGAGCGTCCCCGCCGATACCGCCGCGGCCGCACCCCGACCGTTTGTCGCCGACCGGCGTCGCGCCGATCCGCGCCAAAACGTTTGACGGCCGCGGAAAAAACCAGAATCCTATAGCCATCACACCTGACGCCCCGCTTGGGGCCACCGTTCGATCATGGATGCATCGACGCCGCGCCGGATAGCGCGCACTGCCTGAACTCCCAGGCGCTCACACCCTTCGCCGCCACCACCGGCGGCTTGCTGCCAATCCTCTGCGTTCACTCGCTCAGCCCGGCCATGCCGTGCGCTGCGGCGGGTGTCGATTTCACCCGACGCGTCTGACGACGATCAATCCCATGCAAAACACTCCCGGCTGGACCCAAGACCGTTACATCACCCTGCACGACGACGACGACGCCCCGTTCGAGGGCGTGACCGAACTGCTGCGCCGCTGTATCGGCTTCGGCAAGGACAACGCGCGCGGCTGGGCGCGCCACATCGCGCGCAACGGCACTGCCCAACTCGGGCCGTGGGCGCCGGCCATCGCCGAATCGATTCGCGACGAAATGGTGCGGCTGGCGCCCGAATACGGCTGCCGCACGTTGCGCATCGTGCTGGAAGAGCAGACCCAAGCCGAGCCGCCGGCCAAGCCGAAACTGGCGCGCAAGGCGCATCACTTGCTCGGCGAATTGTTCGCCGCGTGGAGCACCGATGCGCTGGTGATCGTCAAGCGCGAGTTCCCCAACTACCTGCGCACCGATGTGCAGACCGCGGTGGATGCCTTGATGGCGGGCGCGCGCCGGGTCGGCGTGCATGCGCGCCACAGCTACGAAACCACCGACATGGCCACGCTGGTTGCCGAGCGCGACCAAGCCAAGCTGATCGGCGCGCTGCAATACGAAGACGTCGACATCGGCGAGGCGCGGCCGGCGCGATTGGCGACCAATTGCTTGTCGTTGCTCGACGATGAACGCACGCCGCTGGCGGTGTGGGTCAACCAGCGCTCGCCGTTCCACGGCGAATCCCAGCTCAGCGTGGAGATCATGGCGCCTCCCGGCGAAGAAGCCGCAGCCCGGACCAGCGCCATGCTCGAAGCGATCGAGGCCGCCGTCGCTCAGGGCCGCAGCTACCGCGGCAAGGTGTTGTCGCTGGAAAGCGGCGACAACTACCGCGGCACCGCCAACGGGCTGACCGTGCACTTCCGCACGCCGGTGGCCGAACACGAGCTGATCCTGCCGCAGCGGGTCAAACAGGCCTTGGACCGTCACGTCATCGGGTTCGCGGCGGAGCGCGATGCGTTGAAGGCGATGGGCCAATCCGGCCGCAAGGGGCTGTTGTTGTACGGCCCGCCCGGCACCGGCAAGACCCACACCATCCGCTACCTGGCCCAGCGTCTGCACGATCACACCACCTTTCTGGTCACCGCCGAGCAGATCGGCATGATCGGCGTGTATTTCCGGCTGGCGCGTTTGTTCGCGCCGTCGATCATCGTGATCGAGGACGCCGATCTGATCGCCCGTCAGCGCGACGACATGAACTCGGGTTGCGAGGAGGTCATGCTCAATCGCCTGTTGAACGAGATGGACGGTCTGCGCCCGGACACCGATGTGTTCGTGATCATGACCACCAACCGTCCGCAAACGCTGGAAGCGGCATTGGTCCAGCGTCCGGGCCGCATCGATCACGCGATCGAAGTGCCGGTGCCGGATGCCGATGGCCGCGCGCGATTGCTGCAGTTGTATTGCGGCGCCCTGAGCATCGACCCGCAGGCGCAGGCCGCGCTGATCGAACGCACCGACGGCGTCAGCGCTGCGTTCATCAAGGAGATTTCGCGACGCCTGGCCCAGCAATCGATCAGCGCCGGGCACGCCGGACGGATCGGGCCGGACGATCTGAAAACCGTGCTCGACGAAATGCTCAGCGAACACGACGGCTTGAACTTGCGTCTGCTCGGCGGCGCGACGGACGCGTTGTCCGATCCGGACGCGCGCTCCGGCGGCTGATCGAAGCCTGCGCGATGCGCCATCCAGGGCTGCGAAGAGCAGGTGGCCTCGCACCGGTGTCGTTCGCACGCCGGCCAGGCCATGGGCGGCAGCGGCGGCGCTCTGGCTGCCTGTCCGGGTAAACGCGGGCCCGGGCAGGTTTGTCGGCGCGGTTCGCGGGAACCGCGCTCGACGCCGGCCGCCGGGCCGAAACCGGCGGCCGCGCTGTGTTTTGGGGGGGGCGCCATGCGCTCGTGCGCTCACCCCGGCCGATGCGATGGCCGGCCACCAGGCCGCGCTGCCGCCCCGATCCGCGCGGCCATCGTGCGTTGCAGCGCCCGCAGCCTTCCTCAGCGCAGGCCGCCACGGCCCCGACCCTGCGGGCAGACTCGGCAAAACAAGCACTTGCCGCAATCGGGCGCCAGCCGGCGCCCCTAACACAGCTCCATTGCTGCGCCGCGTCATGCATGCCGGCGGTTGATTGTGGTTAATTTAGATCGATCCAATTTGGGGATTGGACCAGCTTGAGCGGTATTCCACGCCCGCTCAGGCCATTGCTTAGATCGAGAGAAATGTGTTTCGAGACAGTTTCGGGACCACGGATCGGTCGCCATTGCAGTCCACTTTTCCACTGGGGAGCACCGCGAGATGAGCCATTCCACTTTCAGACGCAGCGCGCTGACATGCGCTTTGTTGTCGGTCCTGTTCGCGCCGCTGGCGCAGGCCGCGCCCGAACAGGCGCAAGCGTCGGCGGGGGCCGACGCCGAGCCTGCCGCCGCCGCGACCGGCAAACCGACCGATATCGACAAGGTCACCGTGACCGGTTCGCGCATCAAGCGCGCCGAGATCGAAGGCCCGGCGCCGGTGTTCACCATCACCGCCGCGCAGATCGAAAAAGAAGGCTTCAACACCGTCTACGACGCGCTGACCACTTTGACCGAGGCCATGGGCACGGTCGAGTCCGACATCGCCTGGGGCCAGCACACAGTCAACGCCAGCCCGCTGAACCTGCGCAACATGGGCCCGGGCCGCAGCCTGCTGCTGATCAACGGCCGCCGCGTGGTCGATTACCCGCTGCCGTACCAGGGCAAGAGCAACTTCGCCAACTACAACAACATTCCCACCGCGATCGTCGAGCGCATCGAAGTGCTGGCCAGCGGCGCCTCGGCGATCTACGGCTCCGACGCCGTCGCCGGCGTGATCAACGTGATCTTGAAGAAGGAATTCCAGGGCGATCAGATCAAGGTCCGCGGCGGCACCGCCACCCGCGGCGGCCGCGACGCCATCGACCTGTCCTGGGCCGGCGGCCGCAGCGGCGACAACTGGAGCCTCACCTACGCGCTGCAGTACTTCAAGCGCGAAGCGATGCCGGCCAGCGCCCGCGAGTTCATGGATTCGGAGTTCGACGCGCCGCCGCTGTCGCTCAATCCGCAGGACCGCGCCGTCGGCATCCTGCCTTCGGTCGGCATCCGCATGCTCAACGCCGGCACCGGCCAGCGCATGATGCCGCCGCCGGGCGCCTGCGATCAGTACGGCGATGAGTTCTTCCTGCAGAACCGCCGCACCTTCAACCGCAACACCGGCGCGATCACCAACACCGGTTGGCAGTGCGGCCAGAACGCGGCCTTCCAGCACTGGACCCTGCGCAACGGCAGCGAAGACCGCTCCGGCTATCTGTACGCCAATTACGACTTCGCCAACGGCATGAAGGGCTGGGCGAGCCTGGGCGTGTGGAGCTCGCGCGGCACCAACATGACCTTCATGCCGGGCTGGAGCTCCAACGGCACCTATCACGACGTCGGCCTCAACGCCGATCTGGACCTGTTCAAGCGCTTCACCCCGAAGGAAATCGGCGGGGTCGAGAACGGCTATACCCGTTCGGACGAATTGTCCTGGGATCTGTCGGCCGGTTTGAGCGGCAAGTTCGGCGATCGCTTCGACTGGGATTTCAGCATCGGCCGCGCCGAGTACACCGTCGACGAAAAATTCCCGGCGATCCTGCGGGCCGAAGCCGACCGCTACTTCCTCGGCCCCAACCGCGACCGGATCGATCAGGGCCGCTTGTGGAACCCGATCTCGCCGCAGGATTACGCCTCGATCAGCACCCGCGGCAAGAACCGCGCGGAGTCCTGGCTGACCTCGGCCAACTTCATCGTCAGCGGCGATCTGTTCGAAGGCTGGGCCGGCCCGATCGGTTTCGCCGGTCAGTTGGAAGCGGCCAAGCAGGGCTATCGCCTGGAGCCGGATCCCAACACCATCAACAACCCGATGTACGAACAAACCGCCAATCTCGACCGCGGTTCGGGTTCGCGCGATCACTACGCCGCCGGCGTCGAATTCAAGATCCCGCTGCTGAAGTCGCTGACCGCATCGGTGGCGGGCCGCTACGACAAATACGACGCGGTCTCGGGCGATGCCGCGACCACCTACAACGCCGGCCTGGAATGGCGCCCGTTCTCCAACCTGCTGGTGCGCGGCACCTACGCCACCAGTTTCCGCGCGCCGGACATGCACTTCGTCTACGCCACCCCGAGCACCTCGGTGGCCGATCAGACCGATTACCTGAACTGCCTGCGCGCCGGCCAGCAGGGCAATTGCACCTGGGATTCGGGCTTCAAGTCCGAGGACGTCGACATCGCCCGCGAAGGCACCCCGAATCTGAAGTACGAGACCGGAAAATCCTGGACCGTCGGCTACGTGTGGGACATCGCCGACGGCCTGTCGGTGTCGACCGACTACTGGCGGATCGAGCTGGAAGACGAAATCGACGACATCGGCGCCAACGATGTGCTGCTCGATGAAGCCTTCTGCCTGACCGGCAAGACCCCGACCGGCGAACCGCGCGTCGGCGCGCCCAGCGCCGACCGTTGCCGCCTGCAGATCGGCCGGGTCACCCGCGGTCCCGATCCGGACGGCGCCGGCCCCTTGGTCGGGCAGGTCACCGACATCCGCACCGGCCCGATCAACCGCGCCGCGCGCAACGTGCAGGGCATCGACGCTTCGCTCAAGTACCGCTTCAACACCGAGCGCTGGGGCGATTTCAGCCTGGGCTTGAACTACACCAACCTGCTCAAGCTGGAAACGCGCACCGACGACAGCGAACAAATGCAGAACAAGCGCACCGACGAGCCGCGCAGCAAGTTCCGCGGCAGCGTCAACTGGCAGCGCAACAAGTGGAACGCGACCGTCTACGCCGACCGCGTCGGCAGCGTGCCCAGCGTGCGCTTCCGCGGCTGCCGCAGCTTCGCCGACGGCTATGCGCCGGGTTCCGACGATTGCAGCGATACCGATCCGGCCAGCCCGACCTTCGGTCAGAAGACCGAGAAGTACTGGGGCCGGGTGGGGCCGGCGATCACCTGGAACATGAGCGCGGGTTACCGCATCACCGACAACGCCAAGGTCAACTTCTACGTCAGCAACATCTTCGACGAAGTCAACGAAGAAAAAGACCCGTACAAGAAGGATTTCGCCTTCATCGCCGACCGCATCTTCAGCCCGGTCGGACGCGAGATCGCGCTCGAGTACGTGTTGGATCTCAAGTAAGCCGCAGCACGCATCGCGGCGGCGGCCGACGCCGCCGCGATGCTTCCACTCTCCAACCAAGGGACGCGACAAACGATGACTGGCAATCCGCTTCGACGCAGGCACGGTACGGTTTCCGGCAAGAGCGCCAAGCTCTGGCCCCTGGCCGCGGCGTTGAGCGTGGTACTGCTGGGCGGGCCGCTCGCGCACGCGGCCGAGGCCGCGCGCGATCCGGTGCGCGAGGTCAATACCTTCATCGGCAGCAAGGACGACGGCAACACCTTTCCCGGCGCGTCCGCGCCGTTCGGCCTGATCCAGGTCAGCCCGATCGGCGATCACTACTCGGGTTGGCGCTACGACGATCCGAAGATCCGCGGCTTCGGCCATTCGTTCCTGTCCGGCGCCGGTTGCTGGGAGCAGGGCGGTCTGTTGTCGGTGCTGCCGACCACCGGCGAGATCGGTCCGGGCAAGCGTTTCGATACCAAGGAATTCAAATCCTTCGATCACAAGACCTACGCCTCGACCTACACCCACGACGGTGAAGTCGGCCAGGCCGGTTACTACAAGGTGCGTCTGACCGGCGAAGCCGCCGGCCCGATCGACGCCGAAGCCACCGCGCTGACCCGCGCCGCGGCCGAGCGCTACACCTTCCCGGCCGGCGCCAGGCAGGGCACGGTGCTGGTCAACACCGGACAGGCCAACGAGCGGCATCTGGTGGTGGGCAGCAACATCCAGGTGGTCGGCGACCGCGCGGTCGAAGGCAAGATCGTCACCAAGAGTTTCTGCGGCGGCCAGCAATACACCACTTGGTTCCGGATGGAATTCGACCGACCCTTCGCCAGCCACGGCACCTGGGACGAAACCGGCGGCCATCCCGGCGGCAAGGTCAGCATGCAGGGCGACACCCGTCCGCACGGCGCCTGGTTCACCTTCGACACCGCCGGCAACCGCGCGGTGACCGCGATCAGCGCGATCTCGCACGTCGACGCCGAAGGCGCGCGGCGCAATCTGCGCGATGAGGGCACTAAGAGCGGCAAGCCGCTGAGCTTCGAGGCCATGCGCACCCAGGCCCAGGCCGCGTGGCGCAAGGAACTCGATTCGGTCAAGGTCACCGGCGGCAACGGCGACGACCGCACCGTGTTCTACACCGCGCTGTACCACTCGCTGCTGCAGCCGCTGACCGGCAGCGACAGCGACGGCCGCTACCGCGGCTACGACACGCAAATCCACAAGGCCGAAGGCTGGACCTACTACGAGTATTTCTCGCTGTGGGACACCTATCGTTCGCAGAACCAATTGCTGGCGATGCTGCGTCCGCAGCGCGCCCGCGATATCGCCAACTCGGTGCTGAAGATCCACGAGCAGAACGGCTGGCTGCCGCGCTGGGGCTACGCCAACTACGACAGCAACGTGATGACCGGCGATCCGGTGACGCCGTTCATGGTCGACCTGTGGCGTTTCGGCGCGCTGGAAGGCCGCGAACAGCAGGCGTATGCGGCGCTGCGCGAGAACGCTTACGGCATCCCGCCGGCGTTGGTGCGCAGCAACGGCCGCGCCGGCAACCCGAGCTACCTCAAGGACGGCTTCGTCCAGTACGACCGCGCGTTCCCGGCCAAGAGCATGGACGTGGACCCGCATCACGGCGGTTCTTCGACCCTGGAATACGCGCTCGGCGATTGCTCGCTGTCGCAGATGGCGCAGGCCCTGGGCAAGAGCGAGGACGCCGCGACCCTGCGCGAGCGCGGCCGCAACTGGCGCAAGGTCTGGGACAGCGACGCCACCGATCCCGAATTGGGCTTCAAGGGCTTCCCGCGTCCGCGTCTGGAAGGCGGCGCGTTCTACAACGAAACCGACGGCAGCTACAGCCCGCGTTCGCACCATGGCTTCCACGAAGGCACCGCCTGGCAGTATCAGTGGCTGACCCAGCAGGACGTGCCCGGCGTGGTCGCGGCGATGGGCGGCGCGGAGCAGACCGGCAAGCGTCTGGACGCGTTCTTCGCCTACGACGCGTTGTTGGCCGACCCGCTCGGCGCGGCGCGCAAGCAGTGGGTGGTCGGGCCGTACAGCTACTACAACCAGTACCGCTACAACCCCAACAACGAACCCGATCTGCACAGCCCGTGGATGTACACGCTGATCGGCCAGCCGTGGAAGACCGCGACCGTGTTGCGCTCGGCCCAGGCGCTGTTCACCAACGCGCCCAACGGCGTCACCGGCAACGACGATCTGGGCACGATGTCGGCCTGGTATCTGTTCAGCGCGATCGGCCTGTATCCGGCGGTGCCGGGCAGCGGCGAACTGCTGCTGCACACCCCGCGCTTCGAGAAGGTGGAACTGGACCTGGGGCAGGGCAAGACCTTGACCATCGAGGCGCCGGGCGCGGACGGGCGCGGTTTGCAATACGTGCAGTCGGCGAGTTTCGACGGCAAGCCGCAGGACAAGGTGTGGCTGGATTGGAGCGCGCTGCGCAACGGCGGCAAGTTGCGTTTCGAACTGGGCAAGACGCCGGCCGAGGGCGGTTGGGGCACCAAGCCCGAAGCGCTGCCGGTTTCGGCGTGCGCTTCGCCGCGCTGAGTCGGGCGGCGCTGGTGGCCGAGCGAGGAAGCAAGGCAGCGCGATGAAGTAACGCTGTGTGACGACGTGAAGCAGTGCGACGAAGCAAGGCAGTGCGACGAAGTCCGACCCGGGGCGCATCACTCCCGGCCGTCATCCCCGCGAAGGCGGGGATCCAGAGACTTCAGAGTCATGTCGCGATGAAGCCCTGGATCCCCGCCTTCGCGGGGATGACGAACCAAGAGCGAAGCAATCCGAGCTGAAGCATCCGAGGGAACCCGATTCGATGAAAGACGCACTGGCAAAGATGGGACGCTCCAAGCTGCGCGGCGCGATGCTGAGTCTGGTCGGCGCCGCGATCGGCTTCGCCCCGTTGCTGCACGCCGAACAAACCCCGGCTGCGGGCAGCGCCCGCGCCGCCGCCAATGCCGGCACCGCGGTCGCCGCGCCCGAACTGGTGCCGCTGCCGGCCAAACTGCAGCGCGGGCAGGGCGAGTTCGCCCTCGGCCCGGATGTCACCGTCTTCGCCAACAACGCCGAAGCGCGCGCGGTCGCGCAACTGCTGCGCGATGAGCTGAATCTGGTGCACGGATTGTCGCTGCCGCTGCGCAACGGCGCGCCGCGCGCCAGCAAGGGCCGGGCCGAACCCGAGCGTTACCTGCAACTGGTCGCCGAACCGGCCGCGGCCGGCAGCGACGCGCGCGCCAACGAACGCTACACCCTGGAAATCACCGAACGCGGCATCCGTCTGGCCGGCCCGCCGGCGGGGCTGTTCTACGGCTACCAATCGCTGCGCCAGTTGCTGCCCGCCGCGCGCGGCGCGCAACCGCCGCGGTTGCCGGCGATGACCGTGGAAGACCAGCCGCGCTTCGTCTATCGCGGCATGCACCTGGACGTCGGCCGGCACCTGTTTCCGCTGGATTTCATCAAGCGCTACGTCGACATGATGGCGCGCTACAAGCTCAACACGTTCCACTGGCACCTGACCGAGGACCAGGGCTGGCGCATCGAGATCAAGCGCTATCCCAAACTCACCAGCGTCGGCGGCCAGCGCAAGGAAACCGTGCTCGGCCGCAACATCGATCCCTACGTCGGCGACGGCAAGCCCTACGGCGGTTTCTATACCCAGGACGAAGTGCGCGAGGTGGTGGCCTACGCCCGCGCCCGCCACATCACCGTGATCCCGGAAATCGAAATGCCGGGGCATTCGCTGGCGGCGTTGGCCGCCTATCCGGAACTGGGCTGCACCCCGGGCCCGTTCGAGGTCGGCACCAACTGGGGCGTGTACGACGACATCTACTGCCCGAAGGAAGAAACCTTCAAGTTCCTGGAGAACGTGCTCGACGAAGTGGTGGCGCTGTTCCCCGCGCCGTATGTGCACATCGGCGGCGACGAAGCGCCCAAGACCCGCTGGAAATCCAGCGACGTCGCCCAGGCGGTGATGCGCCGCGAAGGGCTGAAGGATGAGCACGAGCTGCAGAGCTACTTCATCCAGCGGATGGAGAAGTTCCTGCACTCGCGCGGCAAGCGCATCATCGGCTGGGACGAAATTCTCGAAGGCGGCCTGGCCGCGGATGCGACGGTGATGTCCTGGCGCGGCGAGTCCGGCGGCATCGCCGCCGCGCAACAGGGTCACGACGTGATCATGACCCCGACCCAGTGCTGCTATTTCGACTACGGCCAAGGCCCGGCCGCCTACGAGCAATGGAACCGCGGCGGCGAGCTGACCCTGCCCAAGGTCTACGGCTACGACCCGGTGCCGGCCGCGCTCACCGCCGCCCAGGCGAAGCATGTGCTGGGCGTGCAGGGCAATGTCTGGACCGAATACCTCAAGACGCCGGAGATGGTCGAGTACATGGTGTTCCCGCGCCTGCTGGCCCTGGCCGAAGTGGCGTGGACGCCGCAGGCCGACCGCGATTACGCCGATTTCGAACGGCGCCTGCGCGGCCAGTTTCCGCATCTGGATCGCGACCAGGTCGGTTATCGCATTCTCGAACCGCGTGGGCTGACCGATGTGGTGCAAGTCCAGCAAGGCGACGAGCGCGAGTACAAGCACGTGTTCGAACTGACCGCGTCGGTGCCCGGGGCGAAGATCCTCTACACCCTGGACGGCAGCGAGTCCAACGACGCTTCGGCGGTCTACGCCGGGCCGCTCGAAATCGTGGTGCCGCTCGGCCAGAGCCGCCAACTGCGCACGGTCACCGTGCTCGCCGACGGCCGCCGCAGTGGGGTGCACAGCGCCCAAATACGTTATCGGAGTTATCTGCCGGCGATCGCCAAGCCGGCGCGGACCGCGGCGGGACTGGGGTATCGGGTGTTCGAGGGCTTGTTTTCCGATCTGGAGGCGTTCGCCCGCGCCGACGCGCCGGTGGCGCAGGGCGCGGCCTTGTCGCTGGACGTGCGCGGGTTCGGCCGGCAGAACCGCTTCGGCGTGCGTTACGAGGGTTACATCGAAGTGCCGGCCGACGGGGTGTATCGCTACGCGTTGCAGGGCGACGACCGCTCGGCCTTGTACATCGACGGCGAACGGGTGATCGGCAACGACACCTACGATCAAACGGTGCAAGCCTCGGTGCCGCTGCGGCGCGGCTGGCATCGGCTGCGGGTGGATTGGTATCAGCGCGAAGGCGGGCTCGGATTGAGCCTGAGTTCGGCGGCGCCAGGGCAGGCGTTGCAGGCCTTCGACGCGCGCGGAGCGGTGCATTGAGCGCCGCCTCGCGCGGCATTGGGATGAGTGAAGCGACGGGTTTTTTTTGAAATGATTTTAGATCGATCCAAATCGGCCGGCGCCGAGTACGCCGGTCCGCACCACAAGAACGCAACCTTGGCCGAGGGTTCGGCCGCGATTGGGAGGGGTAGCCAAGTGAGCCAGCATCAGAACCGCAAGCCGAACCAAGGCCATGCGCAAGCACCGATTTCGAACCGTTCGCCCGGTGCCGCCGCGCGCCGCAACGCCTTGACCGCGGCGATGCTCGCCGCGCTGTACTTGCCGCTGATCGCGCAGGCGCAAGACGCCGCGCCCGGCGGCGAGGTCAAGGCGATCGACAAGATCACCGTCACCGGTTCGCGCATCAAACGCGCCGAAATCGAGGGCCCGGCGCCGGTGACGGTCATCACCACCGAACAGATCAAGCGCGAAGGCTTCGCCAACGTGTACGAGGCGCTTAGCTCGCTGACCGAAGTCACAGGCTCCGTCCAGGCCGACGTCAACAAGGGCCCCACGCCCAACGCCAGCCCGCTGAACCTGCGCAACCTCGGCCCCGGCCGCACTTTGCTGCTGATCGACGGCCGCCGCGTCGCCGATTACCCGCTGCCGTATGAGGGCCGCGGCAACTTCGCCAACTTCAACAACATCCCGATGTCGGCGGTGGAGCGGATCGAAGTGCTGGCCAGCGGCGGCTCGGCGATCTACGGCTCCGACGCGATGGCCGGCGTGATCAACATCATCATGAAGAAGAACTTCAATGGCGATGAGGTCCGGATCAAGGGCGGCACCACCACCCGCGGCGGCGGCGATTCCTACGACCTGTCGTGGACCGGCGGGCGCACCGGCGAGAAGTGGAGCGCCACCTACGGCGTGCAGCTCAGCGGCCGCGAAACCATCTTCGCCGGTCAGCGCGGCTTCCTCGCCTCCGACCTGGAACCGGCCGCGACGGTCAAGCCGCTGGTCAACGACCCGTGGCCGTGGGTGTGGGGCGTGGAGCTGATCGACGCCGGCGCCAAGCGCCGGATCACTCCGCCGGCCGGCGCCTGCGACAAGTTCCAGGATCTGCCGCTGCACAACTTCCTCGGCAACGACGGCAACGCGCCCGAGTTCCCCGGTTACAGCTGCTCGCAGTCGCGCGGCAACGCGCTGTGGAGCCTGCGCAACGGCAACGACAACCGTTCCGGCTTCGGCAACTTCACCTACGACTTCGACAACGGCATGCAGGCCTGGGTCAGCGCCTCGCTGTGGGACAGCGACGGCGAGTCGCGCCAGGACGAAGCGCTGCGCTTCGAACTCAACCGCGGCGGCGCGTTCTACGACCAGAACACCGGCCAGACCCTGCAGGCGCGCCGCGCCTTCACCGTGCCCGAAGCCGGCAGCCGCGATCCGTTCCTGTTCAACACCAGCGAGCGCTCCTGGGATCTGGCCGCCGGCCTGCGCGGCCGCTTCGGCGAACGCTTCAACTGGGACGCCACCATCGGCCGCACCGAGTACAAGGTCGACTTCAGCTTCCCGGGCATGCTGCAGGGCGCGGTCGACAACTACTTCCTCGGCCCGCAACTGGGCACCAACAACGGCTTGCCGGTGTACGCGCTCGACCAGGGCCGTTTCTGGTCGCCGATGTCGCCGGAGACCTTCCGCCAGCTCACCACCCGCGGCAAGAGCAGCGCCGAGTCGTGGATGAATCAGGCCCAGTTCTCGGTCAGCGGCGAGCTGTTCGACTTGCCGGCCGGCCCGGTCGGTTTCGCCGGCGTGATCGAAGCCGGTTCGCAAGGCTATCGCCTCAATCCCGATCCGCTGACCTTCGGCGCGAGCAAGCTCTACGACCAGCCCGGCGGCACCAATCAAGGCGGCGGCGACCGCAAGCGCTATGCCGCGGGCGTGGAGTTCAAGCTGCCGGTGCTCAAGACCTTGAACCTCACCACCGCCGGCCGCTTCGACCGTTACGACGACGACGCGCGCAAGGAAAGCAACTTCACCTGGAACGCGGGCATCGAGTGGCGCCCGATCCAGAGCCTGCTGGTGCGCGGCGCCTACAACACCACCTTCCGCGCGCCGGACATGCACTACCTGTTCGCCACCAGCGGCACCGGCACCCAGGAAGACAACGACGTCGCCACCTGCATCAAGCGCAACCTCGGCCCGGATTGCGGCTCGCAGTCGCTGTACTACCGCCACAACATCAGCCGCACCGGCAACCTCAAGCTCGACAGCGAAACCGGCAAGTCCTGGAGCGCCGGGCTGGTTTGGGACGCGGCCGAGAACCTGTCGTTCAGCGCCGACTACTGGCGCATGACCATCGACAACCAGGTCCGCGATTTCGACATCGCCGACATCCTCGACCTGGAAAGCCAGTGCATCAACGGCGTGACCCGCCGCGCCAGCGACCGCATGCAGGTGACCCCGGGTTCCTCGACCTGCGCCGGCATCCTCTCGCGGGTGACCCGCAGCGCGCCGGGCACCAACGCCTTCGGCGTGGCCGATCCGAACTATCCGATCGGGCAGGTGGTGTCGGTGTTCAGCGGCCCGATCAACATCGCTTACCGCGAAGTGGCCGGCGTCGACTTCACCGCGCGCTACAAGATTCCGGAGACCCGCTTCGGCGATTTCAGCTTCCAGTTCAACTACACCAACCAGCTCAAGAACAACGAGCAGCGCGATCCGGGCTCGCCGATGCAGGAAAACCGCGACAAGGAAGTGCGCACCTTCGCCCGCGCCAGCGCCAGCTGGAGCCGCGGCCCGTGGAACGCGACCTTGTTCGCCAACCGCATCGGCCACGTCAACGGCGACAGCTACAACGATTGCGCGCCGATCCTGCCCGGCCAGACCGATCTGACCTGCCGCCGGGTCGGCAAGCTCAAGGCGCCGGTGTACTTCAACCTGACCGCCGGCTACCAGCTGACCGAGCAGGCCCGGGTCAACCTGTACATCGACAACCTGTTCGACGAAGCCGATTACAAGGATCCGTACAAGAAGTTCTTCGCCTACGCCAACGAACGCGTGTTCAGCCGCGTGGGTCGTGAAATCTCGGCCGAATTCGTTTACAAGTTCGACTGATCGCTGCATCGAATCGGATGCGCGGGCCGCCCGGGCCCGCGCGTTCGGCGGTAACCCCGTCACCGGGCCGGCGCGCGCGTCCTCCAGTCTCGCGCACCGGTTCGGCGGCGGAACCTCCCGGGCAAGGCGGTGTACCCCCTCGCGATGCGTTTGGAATGCGCCATTGCGAGGTCTTGTCCGAAATCGGAACGGGAGCGCGGGAATCGCGCTCCCGCTTTTTCGTTCCCGGCGGCCGCCGCAAATGCCGACCACTGAACTTGCCTGCGTCGTGGCTGCGTTTTCGCGGTCGCGGCTCGCGCCGCTCCTACAGCGGGCCTGCGGCGGCGGAGTTCGTATTGGCCGCAGCCCCTGTAGGAGCGGCGCGAGCCGCGACCGCGAACCACCCGCAACGACGCAAGCCGCAAACACCCGTCATCGCCCAGGTGCCCACCATGCCCGCAACCCGGTTCTCCCCGACCTCCGTCTCGCGCCTGCGCACCGCCGCCGCGATCGCCTTGATGCTGTTGGCGGCGCTGATCGCCTTCACCACGCAAGCCGCGCCGCTGGGCAGCCGCGATCTGCACCAAGGCTGGGAGTTCCGCTTGCTGCCCACCGATCCGCAGGCCGCCGCGCATGCCGACGCGACCCAGTGGCATGCGGCCCAGGTGCCGGGGCATGTGCACACCGACCTGTTCGCGGCCAAGCTGATCGAAGACCCCTACGTCGGCGCGCGCGAAGCGCAGTTGCAATGGATCGGTCTGGCCGGCTGGGAGTACCGCACCCGCTTCGACGTCGACGCCGCCACGCTCAAGCGCGCGCGCAACCAACTGGTGTTCGACGGTCTGGACACCTTCGCCACCGTCTACCTCAACGGCCGCGAGCTGCTGCGCGCCGACAATAATTTCCGCACCTGGCGGGTCGCCGTCGACCGGCGCCTGCGCGAGCGCGGCAACGAGCTGCGGATCGTGTTCGAGTCGCCGATCCGCAAGCTGCTGCCGAAGGTGCAGGCGATGCCGCACAAGATCGCCGGCAATTATCCCTCGCCCTACGGCGACGAACCCAAGGACGCGATGACCGGCAACTTCGCCCGCAAGCCCGGCTATCACTACGGCTGGGACTGGGGCCCGCGCTACGTCACCGCCGGCTTCTGGCGCGGCGTGCGCCTGGAGAGCTGGGACCGCCTGCGCATCGCCGATCTGCATGTGCGGCCGGGCGAGGTGAGCCGCGAACGCGCGCAGGGCTCGGTGGAGTTGCAAATCGACAGCGTGCGCGCCGGCAAGGCCCGGGTCGAAATCGAATACGCCGGTCCCGACGGCCAGCCGCGCGCGCTGGCGCAAGACGCGATGTTGAAGAAAGGCGGCAACCGCGTGTCGGTTCCGTTCGATATCGCCAACCCGCGGCTGTGGTATCCGGTCGGTTACGGCGAACAAGCCTTGTATTCGTTCCAGGCCAAAGTCAGCGACGGCGACGGCGTGCAAGCCCAGGCGCAGCGCCGCACCGGTTTGCGCAGCGTGGTGTTGAAGCGCGAGAAGGACGCGATCGGCCAGGGCTTCGCGTTCGTGATCAACGGCATCGAGGTGTTCGCCAAGGGCGCCAACGCGATTCCGTTCGACGCGTTCCCCGCGCGGGTCACCCGCGAGCGCCTGCGCCGCGACCTGCAGTCCGCGCGCGACGCCAACATGAACATGATCCGCAACTGGGGCGGCGGCTATTACGAATCCGACGACTTCTTCGAACTGACCGATGAGCTGGGCCTGCTGGTGTGGCAGGACTTCATGTTCGGCGGCGGCATGCCGCCCGGTTACGACCCCGCGTTCCGCGCCAATGTCGTGGCCGAGGCGCGCGACAACGTGCGCCGTCTGCGCAATCACCCCAGCATCGTGCTGTGGTGCGGCAACAACGAAGAAGAAACCGCGTGGAAGGATTGGGGCCACAGCAAGAAACTCATCGAGGCCGATCCGAAGTTCGCCCAAACCGTGTGGGACGGCTACGTGGCCCTGTTCGGCAAGGATCTGCGCGCGGTGGTGGCCGAGGAGGGCGCGGGCGTGCCGTATTGGTCCAGTTCGCCGAGCAACGATCTAGCCGAGAAGGCCAACGACTCCAATAACGGCGACAAGCATTACTGGGACGTGTGGGGCGGCCCGGCGCTGCCGGCCACCGCGTACCTGGACGAAACCCCGCGCTTCATGTCCGAGTACGGCCTGCAGGGCTGGCCGTCGCTGCGCACCATCGGCTCGTTCGCGACGCCGGCCGAGCAGGGCATCGATACGCCGGTGATCCGCGCGCACCAGAAATTCCTCGCTGGCGACGGCAACACCCGCCTGCTCAAGTACATCCGCGGCGAATACGGCGAGCCGCGCGATTTCGCCGACTTCGTCTATCTGAGCCAGCAAGTGCAGGCGGAAGGCATCCAGTTGGCGGCGCTGCATCACCGCGCCTCGCGGCCGCGCACGATGGGCTCGCTGTACTGGCAATTGAACGATGTCTGGCCGGGTGCGTCGTGGGCCAGCCTGGATTACTTCGGCCGCTGGAAGCCGCTGCATTTCCACGCCAAGCGCTTCTTCGCCGAACTGGCGATCGCGCCGCTGCGGCGGCCGGCGGCCAAGCGCACCGAGCTGACGTTGATTTCCGATCGCCAGCAACCGGTCAGCGGCGAATGGCGCTTGCGGGTCATGGATTTCAACGGCCGGGTCCATCGCCAGGAACGCAAGCCGGCGACGCTGGCGCCGCTGGCGGCGACCGCGGCCGGGGCGTGGAGCGATGCCGAACTGCTCGGCAAGGCCGATCCGGCGCGTACCGCGGCGGTGTTCGAGTTGATCGTCGATGGCCGGGCGGTCTCGCGCAATGTGGTGTATTTCGGCGAGTCCAGGACCCTGGCCTGGCAGAACCCCAAGCTGAAGGCCGAACTGCGCCGCGATGGCGAGGGTTATCGGCTGAGCCTGCGCGCGGCCTCGTTGGCGCGGGCGGTGTGGGTCGATTTCGGCGATCTGGATGTGGAGCTGGCCGATAACGCGTTGACGGTGTTGCCGGGGGAGACGGTCGAGATCGCGGTGCGGTCGAAGGCGGAATTGGCCGATTTGCGGCGGGTGCTGAGTTTGCGGTCGTTGTATCGGAAGTGAGGGGGCGGCTGCCTGGGCTGGGGGTAATCCCCCGCGCGGTGCGGTCTGCCGCGACATCGAAGGTCCGTCGGCGCTTGCCCCCTTTTGCAAAGGGGGCACCGAGTCACGCGCGCCTGTCCGCTGTTGCTTTTCCCCCCTTTGAAAAAGGGGGGCAGGGGGGATTTGCTCTTCCCACCCCCGATCCCGTCCCCCCAGCACCCTGCTAGAATCGCCGGTTCATCCGCATCCACACACCCGGACATGATCGAACTCAATCCCGTCCGCCAGCGAATCGCCGACCTCAAGGGCCGGCTGGATTCGCTCAGGGGGTATCTTTGACTACGACGCCAAGGTCGAACGTCTCGAAGAAGTAAACCGCGAGCTGGAAAGCCCGGACATCTGGAACAACGCCGAGCGCGCCCAGGGCCTGGGCCGCGAGCGCGCGGCGCTGGAAAAAGTGGTCGACGGCATCCGCCGCCTCACCGAAGGCCTGCTCGGCGGTCTGGAACTGCTGGAACTGGCCGAGATGGAGGACGACGAGTCCACCGCCCAGGCCGTGGTCGAGGACGTCGAGCGCTACGCCAAGGAAGTCGAGGCCCTGGAATTCCGCCGGATGTTCTCCGGGCAGATGGACGCCGCTTCGGCCTTCGTCGATATCCAGGCCGGCGCCGGCGGCACCGAGGCCCAGGACTGGGCAGAAATCCTGCTGCGCATGTACCTGCGCTGGGCCGAGTCGCGCGGCTGGAAGGCCGAGCTGATGGAAGTCAGCGGCGGCGACGTGGCCGGGATCAAGTCGGCGACCTTCCGGGTCGAAGGCGATTTCGCCTACGGCTGGCTCAAGACCGAAACCGGCGTGCACCGGCTGGTGCGCAAGTCGCCGTTCGATTCGGACAACCGCCGCCACACCAGCTTCACCTCGGTGTTCGTGTCGCCGGAAGTCGACGACAAGATCGATATCGAGATCAATCCGGCCGACCTGAAGACCGACGTCTACCGCTCCTCGGGCGCCGGCGGCCAGCACGTCAACAAGACCGAATCGGCGGTGCGCATCACCCACGTGCCCTCGGGCA
The DNA here is from genome assembly GCF_036961695.1 of Pseudomonas sp. CGJS7. NCBI lineage: Bacteria > Pseudomonadati > Pseudomonadota > Gammaproteobacteria > Pseudomonadales > Pseudomonadaceae > Pseudomonas > Pseudomonas sp. CGJS7. The sequence goes on from NZ_JBAMDI010000072.1 coordinate 28,587, forward strand.
TCGTGGTGGCCTGCCAGACCGAGCGCAGCCAGCACGCCAACCGCGACCGCGCGATGAAGATGCTGGCGGCCAAGTTGTACGAGCTGGAAATCCAGAAGCGCAACGCCGAACGCGACGCGGTCGAGGCGACCAAGTCCGACATCGGCTGGGGCAGCCAGATCCGCAACTACGTGCTCGACCAGAGCCGGATCAAGGACCTGCGCACCGGCATCGAACGCAGCGACACCCAGAAGGTGCTCGACGGCGACCTGGACGAATTCGTCGAGGCCAGCCTCAAATCGGGCCTGGAAGCGGGTTCCAAACGCAGCGACGCGGTGTAAGCCGCGTCGGTTCGCCGGATCGGCCGGATCGGCCGGCGCTGCCGTATCGCTAGCCGTCGCACCGCGTCGCTCTGAAGTCGTCATCCCCGCGCAGGCGGGGATCCAGAGACTTTAGAGCCCTGTCGCGGTAGAGCCCTGGATCCCCGCCTTCGCGGGGATGACGAAGTGAAAGGGCGTCGCGACGGCGATCGCGTCGGGCGCCCGGACGGCGCGGCGAGCGCCGGCGAATCCGGACCTCGTCAGCCAAACCGCGACCCGCGCAACCCGATCCCGCCGCCCGCGCGAGCGCCCGCGCCGCGACTTCAGTACTCTCCACTCCTCAAGCTTTCCCAAGCCCTACCCAAACGCCACGACCATGACCGACGATTCCAACCTGCCGCCCATCGACGAGAACCATCTGATCGCCGAGCGTCGGGCGAAACTCAAGGCCCTGCGTGGCGAGGGCATCGCCTTCCCGAACGATTTCCGCCGCGGCGATTACGTCGGTGACCTGCAGTCGCAATACGCCGACACCGAGCACTGGACCCAGGAGTCGCTGGACGCCGAGGCGCGCCGGGTCGCGGTCGCCGGGCGCATCCTGCTCAAGCGGGTGATGGGCAAGGCCAGCTTCGTTCAGATCCAGGACGAGTCCGGCCGGATCCAGTTGTTCCTGCAGGCCAACGCGCTGGGCGAGACCTACGACAAGTTCAAGGGCTGGGACGTGGGCGACATCGTCGCCACCGAAGGCACCGTCACCCGGACCAAGACCGGCGAACTGTCGGTCCGCGCCGATTCGCTGCGCTTGCTGACCAAGTCGCTGCGGCCGCTGCCGGACAAGTTCCACGGCCTGGCCGACGTCGAGCAGCGCTATCGCCAGCGCTATGTCGACCTGATCGTCTCGCCCGACGCGCGCGAGGTGTTCGTCAAGCGCTCCAAGATCATCCGCTCGATGCGCGCCTGGCTCGACACCCGGCGTTTCCTGGAAGTGGAAACGCCGATGATGCATTACATCCCCGGCGGCGCCGCGGCCAAGCCGTTCGTGACCCATCACAACGCCCTGGACCTGCAGCTGTACCTGCGGGTGGCGCCGGAGCTGTACCTCAAGCGCCTGACCGTCGGCGGCCTGGAGCGGGTCTACGAGATCAACCGCAATTTCCGCAACGAGGGCGTGTCGACCCGGCACAACCCCGAATTCACCATGCTCGAGTTGTACGAGGCGTACGCCACCTACAACGAGATCATGGACCTGACCGAGCAGCTGATCCGCCACGCCGCCCAGGACGTGCTGGGCACCACCCAGAGCGAGTGGGACGGCAACGCGATCGATCTGGGCCCGCCGTTCCGGCGCTGGTCGATGACCGAGGCGGTGCTTGAGCTCAACCCGGAAATCAAGCGCGAAGACCTGCGCAATCTCGACGCCATGCGCGCCCACGGCGCGCGGCTCAAGGTCGCGGTCAAGCCGTCTTACGGCTGGGGCAAGCTGCTGCTGGAAATCTTCGAGAAGACCGTCGAGCACACCCTGATCCAGCCGACCTTCATCACCGACCACCCGGTCGAGGTGAGCCCGCTGGCGCGCGCCAACGACATCGATCCGGAACTGACCGACCGCTTCGAGCTGTTCGTCGGCGGCAAGGAACTGGCCAACGGCTTCTCCGAACTCAACGACCCCGAAGATCAGGCCGCGCGCTTCCAGGCCCAGGTCGAACAGAAGGCCGGCGGCGACGACGAAGCCATGCACTTCGACGCCGACTACATCCGCGCGCTGGAAGTCGGCTTGCCGCCGACCGGCGGCCTGGGCATCGGCATCGATCGGCTGGTGATGATGCTGACCGGCTCGTCCTCGATCCGCGACGTGCTGTTGTTCCCGTACATGCGCCCGGAAGGCGGCGGCTGAAACACCTCGCCCAGGCAGGGCGCGGTACCGGCGCGGCTGGGCCCAATGGGCGAGCCGCGGCGGCGTCGCGCTCGCGCGCTGCGGCCGGTTGCGGCCCGATGCCAGCGATCGTTTCAAACGCCGGCCGCCGGCGCCGACCTGGGCCACCACAGGCCCAGAGCGCGGTCGCTCAAACGTGGCTTACACTGCATAACGGCCGGGCGGTTCTGGCCGTTTTCGCGCGGCGTTTGCGTCTAAACCGTGATGAACAGCGCGCATTGCGCGCGATCGTTCTAATGGATGCCGGTCAAAGCGACATCGCGCCGATACTTTCGGCGGCTGTCTTGGGCAACGCGGCGGAGTATGCTCCCAGGTCGGCCGCCGCAGGGGGCGACCTCACTACGGGTACCGGTGTGTGAACGTCGTTATCGTCGATGACCAAACGTCCGCGCGGACGATGCTGCGCCACATCATCGAGGACATCGCGTCCGAGTTGTCGGTGCACGACTTCGGCGAGCCCGAAGCCGCGCTGGCCTGGTGCGAAAGCCACCAGCCCGATCTGCTGCTGCTCGACTACCGCATGCCCGGCATCGACGGTCTGGAGTTCGCGCGGCGCTTCCGCCGCCTGCCGATGCACCGCGACATCCCGATCATTCTGGTCACCGTGGTCGGCGACGAGCCGGTGCGCCAGGCCGCGCTGGAAGCCGGGGTCATCGATTTCCTGGTCAAGCCGGTGCGTCCGCGCGAACTGCGCGCGCGTTGCCGCAACCTGCTGCAGCTGCGCCAGCAGTCCGAGAACGTCAAGCAACGCGCGTTGTCGCTGGAACAGCGGCTGCTGTCGAGCATGCACGAGGTCGAGGAGCGCGAGCGCGAAACCCTGTCGCGGCTGGCCCGGGCGATCGAGTTCCGCGACGCCGGCACCAGCGCCTACCTGGAGCGGATGGCCCACATCGCCGGGCTGATCGCCGAGCAACTGGGCATGTTCGAGGACGAGATCCGGGTCATCGAAATGGCCGCGCCGCTGCACGACATCGGCAAGATCGCCATCCCCGACGCGGTGCTGATGAAGCCCGGCCCGCTGACCGAGGAGGAGACGGCGATCATGCGCCGCCACCCCAAGATCGGCTATGAGCTGCTCAGCGGCAGCCAGAACCGTTTCATTCAGGCGGGCGCCCTGATCGCGCTGCGCCATCATGAACGCTACGACGGTTCCGGCTATCCGGATGGCTTGATCGGCGACGAAATTCCACTGGAAGCGCGCATCGTGGCTGTCGCCGATGTGTTCGACGCGCTGATTTCGCCACGTCCCTACAAAAAAGCCTGGGACGTGGACGCCGCCTTGGGGTATATGTACGCCCAACGCGGGCGCCTGTTCGACCCGCGCTGCGTGGACGCGCTGATCCGCAGCCGCGCCCGGCTCGACGAAATCTGCCAACGCTATTCGACGAGTTCCACCCGCCCCGGCTTGGAGTAGCCGATGCTCGCGATCCTGGACAAGGTCAGAAGGCGCCTCTCGCAGCGGCCCGACAGCGAACACGCGCAGAATCTGGTGCGCGTGGTCATCACCGCGCTGTTCATCGCTTACCTGGGCTGGCGCTACCTGGGCCAGGAGGTCGGCGACACCCTGCCGGCGACCTGGCTGATCCTGATCGGCGAGTTGACCGTCTCGGTCGGGCTGATGGTCGCCATCCTGATGCGCCCCGGCGTCTCCCACGTCCGCCGCTGGATCGGCATGCTCACCGATTACAGCGCCATGGGCGCGATCATGTGCATCGAAGGCGAGCCGGCCTCGCCGCTGTACGCGGTGTATCTGTGGGTGACCATCGGCAACGGCATGCGCTACGGCAACCGTTACCTGCGCATCGCCACCGCGCTGGCGTCGTTGTCGTTCTTCAGCGTCATCATGATCTCGCCGTACTGGCGCGCCAATCCGTATCTGTCCTGGGGCCTGCTGATCGGTCTGGCCGCGGTGCCGCTGTACTTCGATTCGCTGCTCAACGCGCTGACCCGCGCGGTCGAGGACGCGCGCCGCGCCAACGAGGCCAAGAGCCGGTTCCTGGCCAATATGAGCCATGAGTTCCGCACTCCGCTCAACGGCTTGGCCGGGATGTCCGAACTGTTGGCGACCACCCGCCTGGACAGCGAACAGCGCGAGTGCCTCAACACCATCCAGGCCTCCACCCGCAGCCTGTTGTCGCTGGTCGAGGACGTGCTGGACATTTCCGCGATCGAGGCCGGCAAGCTGCGCCTGGATCTGGTCGAGTTCGATCCGCGCGAATTGGTCGAAGGCATCGGCCTGATTCTGCAACCGCAGGCGCGGGCCAAGCAGTTGCGTTACGAGTCGCGGGTGGCCGACGACGTTCCGCGCAGTCTGCGCGGCGACGTGGTGCATCTGCGTCAGGTGCTGATCAATCTGGCCGGCAACGCGGTCAAGTTCACCGACGAAGGCCTGGTGCAGATGGAGGTGATGCTGGCCGGCCGGGTCGACGGCGGCGTGCGCCTGCGCTTCACCGTGACCGACACCGGGATCGGCATTCCCGTGGCGGTGCGCAAGCGCCTGTTCGACGCGTTCGAGCAGGCCGATGTCGGCCTGTCGCGGCGTTACGGCGGCACCGGCCTGGGCACCACCATCGCCAAGGGCCTGACCGAGGCGATGGGCGGCAGCATCGGTTTCGAAAGCACCGAACAACGCGGCAGCCGGTTCTGGGTCGAGCTGCCGTTCGACAGCATCGTCGCCCCGGCGCTGGGCCGGCACGAGGCCGATGCGCTCGCCGCCGACGCGCCCTCGCGCGACAACCCGGAGAACGTGATCGCGTTTTCCGACCCGTTCCTGCGCCACCGCGCGCGGGTGCGCAGCCTGTCGCTGCTGGTCGCCGACGACCACGAAGCCAACCGCATGGTCATCACCCGGCTGTTGCAGAAGGCCGGCCACCGCGCGATCTGCGTCGACGGCGGCGAGGCGGTGCTGGAAGCGTTGGCGGCCTCGGACTACGACGGCGTCATCGTCGATCTGCACATGCCCGGGGTCAGCGGCCTGGACCTGCTGCGCGAGCTGCGGGTGATGGAAGCCGGCAGCGGCGGCCGGCGCACGCCGGTGGTGGTGTTCAGCGCCGACGTCACCCCCGAATCGATCCAGGCCTGCGAGCGCGCCGGCGCCCGCGCGTTCCTGTCCAAGCCGGTGTCGACCTCGCGCCTGCTCGACACCCTGGCCGAGATCGCCTCCAGCGCCCGCCTCAACGGGCCGTTGATCGCGCCGCCTACGCGCACGGCCTATGCCGGCGGCGACGAAGTGCTCGACAGCTCGATCCTCGACGAACTCAGCGCCTTGGGCATGGGCGAGGGCTTCGAACGCGAGTTCGTACGTCAGTGCCTGCGCGACGCCGAAGGCTGCGTGACCGCGCTCGGCGCGACCGGCGCGCTCGGCGATTGGGAGCGCACGCGCGAACACGCCCACGCGCTCAAGGGCGTGGCCAGCAATCTGGGTTTGGTCAAACTGGCCGCGGCCAGCGGCGAACTGATGCGTCTGGCCGATCAGCAGATGCCGCGCGAATGGCAGGCGCGGGTGGCGGGATTGGGCGAACGGCTGGCCCAGGGGCGGGCGGCGCTCGACGCGCGCGAGCGTACCCGTCACGCTCGCGACGATAGCGAGCGTTCCCCCTGATCGTCCCCCTGATGCGGTAGCGCCCGGACACGGCGCCGCCGTCGACCATCAGGCGGCTTCGAACCCCGTGCGGCGCGATTGCGCGCGGACCAGCCGATCCATCGTGCGCAGCGACTTGTCGCCCAGTTGCAGCGCGGTGTCGACCCAGATCTCGGTGATCCGCATCATTTCCTCCAGGCCCACGCCCTGGGCCAGCTCGCGCACCTGGTGCATGGCCGCGCGCGCGTGCGGGATCCTGCGGTTGGCGCGGATCACGTCCTCGACCGCCTGGCGGCCTTCGCCGCGCGGCACCACCACGTCGACCACGCCGATCGCGTGCAGTTCTTCGGCGGTGTACATGTCGCCGTCGAGCATCAGTTTTTCCGCCACCCGTGGGGTCACCCGTTTGCACAGGAACGAGTACGCGCCCATGCCCGGGAACAGATCGAACAGCACCTCGGGCAGGCCCATCATCGCGCCCTGTTCGGCGACGATGGTGTGGCAACTCAACGCCGCCTCGAAGCCGCCGCCGAGCGCGCTGCCCTGGACCAGGGCGATGCTGTGCACGCCCGCGCCGAGGCCGGCGTGGAAGGCGTGCACGCCGCGCACGCACTGGCGGGCGTAGTCGAGCAGGCCCTGGCGGTCGCGCGCGCGGATCAGCTTGCAGAACAGCTCCAGGTCGCCGCCGAGGTTGAACACGTCGCTGTCGGAGGCCAGCACCACGTGGGCGATGCCGTCGCGTTCGCTCTGGCGCATCCGTTCGCCGAGGTGACGCTGGTAGGACAGGATGTCGTCGATCAGGGGCAGGGTGAAGCAGGCGCGTCCCGGCGCGCGCGCCAGGTTGGCGTGCATGTGGCACCAGTACACGTCGCGATCGAACTCTTCGACGATGCGCAGGGTCCGGCCCGACTGCGGGCGGGGGAAAGGTTGTACGACAGACATGGCGGTATCTCCGGTAAGAGCCGTCCCGCCGGCCGCATCAGGACGGCTTGTGTGTTGTGGTGGGCTGCGTCCGGGACCAAGGATTCTATGCACCTAAAATGAAGCCCCCGCAAGGAGTCGATCCTTGCGGGGGCCGGATAAAGCGCCGACCGGCGTCCCGAAGGCGCCGGAAGGTCGGGTTCAGTGACCGGGCGAGGGGTCGCGCAGCTCCCGGCGCAGGATCTTGCCGACGTTGGTCTTGGGCAGTTCCTTGCGGAATTCGACGAACTTGGGGTGCTTGTAACCGGTCAGATTGGCGCGCGCGTGGGCCTTGACCTCATCGGCGGTCAGCGCCTGATCCTTCTTCACGATCACCACCTTGACCGCTTCGCCGGACTTGTCGTCGGGCACGCCGACCGCGGCGACTTCCAGCACGCCGGGCATCATCGCGATCACGTCCTCGATCTCGTTGGGGTACACGTTGAAGCCGGAGACCAGGATCATGTCCTTCTTGCGGTCGACGATGTAGAAGAAGCCCTTGTCGTCCATCTTGGCCATGTCGCCGGTGTGCAGCCAGCCGTCGTCGTCGATGACCTTGGCGGTCTCTTCGGGCTTCTGCCAATAACCCTTCATCACCTGCGGGCCCTTGATGCACAGCTCGCCGACTTCGCCCAGCGGCAGCATGCGGCCGTCCTCGTCCTTGACGCAGGCGTCGGTGGAGGAGATCGGCAGGCCGATCGAGCCGTTGTACTCGGGCAGATCCATCGGATTGATGCACGCCGCCGGCGAGGTTTCGGTAAGGCCGTAGGCCTCGACCAGGGTGATGCCGGTGACCTGCTTCCAGCGCTCGGCCACCGAGCGCTGCACGGCCATGCCGCCGCCCAGGGTCAGGTGCAGCTTGGAGAAATCGACCTCGCTGAAGCCCGGGGTGTTGAGCAGGCCGTTGAACAGGGTGTTGACGCCGGTGATGGCGGTGAACGGAGTGTTCTTTAGCTCTTTCACGAACGCCGGCATATCGCGCGGGTTGGTGATCATGTGGTTGAGGCCGCCGAACTTCATGAACACCAGCCCGTTCGCGGTCAGCGCGAAGATGTGGTACAGCGGCAGGGCGGTGATGATGATTTCCTGGCCGAGCTTGGCGTTGGTGCCGACCCAGGCCGCGGCTTGTTGCATGTTCGCAACCAGGTTGCGATGGGTGAGCATCGCGCCCTTGGCCACGCCGGTGGTGCCGCCGGTGTATTGCAGGAAGGCGATGTCGCCGGAGGAGATCTCGACCTCGGGCAACTTGTGCATCTGCCCCAGCGTGAGCGTGTCGCGGAACCGCACCGCGCCGGGGATGTCGTAATCGGGGACCATCTTCTTCACGTACTTCAGCACGAAGTTCATGATCGGGCCCTTGAGCCCGCCGATCATGTCGCCCAGGCCCGTGCCGATGACCTTGATGTCGGTGCCGGCGACCACGTCCTGCACGGTCTTGCCGAAGTTGTCGAGCACGAAGATCACCTTCGCGCCGGAGTCGTCGAGCTGGTGCTTGAGCTCGCGCGGGGTGTACATCGGATTGGTGTTGACCACGGTCAGGCCGGCGCGCAGCACGCCGAAGGTCGCGATCGGATACTGCAGGCAGTTGGGCATCATGATCGCGACGCGATCGCCCTTCTTGAGCTTGAGTTCGCCGAGCAGGTAGGCCGCGAACTGGGCGCTGAGCCGGTCGATGTCGCCGTAGGTCAGCTGCTTGCCGAAATTGGAGAAGGCGGGACGGTCGCGGTAGTTCTCGATCGCGTTTTCAAGCACCGAAACGACGGACGGAAATTCGTCGACATCGATCTGGGCTGGTACGCCTTGCGGATAGTGGGCAAGCCACGGACGTTCGAAACTCATCGCGATCCCCTCTTTAAATCGCTGCGATTCTGGCCGACCGGCCCGCTGTGTGCGCCGCCGTACGGTGTTTTCTCGATTGGAGCATAGGCTCTACTGACTGGCAAGGCGGCGCGGAATCGCGCGGCCCCGGCGTTGTTGGCGCGGCGGCGAACCTGTCAGGATGCGTTCGAGCTACCACCCGAACGGTCGTTCCAAAGCCGTCGCCAGCCCACAGGATCGCGAATGCTTACATTGCCTATCACGGCCCCCAGGCGGGCGGTCGGCCAGCGGTGCGTGCGGATCGGCCGGACGGACGCGGGGCTGCGATGGGCGGCGTGAGTCTGGCGCTGGGAACGCTCGCGGCGGCTGTGGCGGCGGGGATCGTGGCGCTGCGCCGTCGCCGGCGCGATCAGGCCGAAGCGGCGTTGCGGGCGTTGTTCGCGCCGCACGCCGGCTTGATCGGCAAGGACTACGCCTACGTGGTCGAGCGCGCCGGGCCCGCGTATTTTTACGGCGGCATGGATCACGGCCGCGATGTGGCGCAGTGGCGGGCTGGTGGTTTGCTCGCCGAAGTCTGGTTCCAGAATGGAGTGTGTACCGATGTCGAAATTCGCTAGCGTCGCGCGTGGCCGGGTGTCGAGTTCGCGGAGGCCGGGCGAGGGCGCCGGGATGGGCGGATGCGGGTGGTTCGCTGGCGGATTCGGTTCGGCCCGGCGCTTGATCGGCGCGCTGGCCTTGCTGGCCTGCCTGGCGGCGTGCAGCCGGCCCGAAGCGCCGGAAGTGCGCTTGCGCGCGGCCATCGATGGCTTGAATACCGCGATCGGTCAGCGCGATTCGGCGGCGGTGGAAGAGATGCTGGCCGAGGATTTCGTCGGTCCCGACGGGCTCGACCGGAAGGGCGCGCGCCGGCTCGCGGTGGCGAGCTTCATGCGCTATAGCGATTTGAGCGTGACCTTGGGGCCGCTGGATCTGCAGACGTCGGCCGGGCATGCGACGGTGAACTTCAGCGCGGTTTTGACCGGTGGGTCGGGGCAGGTGTTGCCCGACGCGGCGCGGATGTACCAAGTCAGTACTGGCTGGCGCGAAGAGGACGGGGAATGGCGGATGACGTCGGCGAAGTGGACGCCGGGGTTGTAGCAGGGGCGATGACGTGTCCTTCTCCCGCTTGCGGGAGAAGGTGCCCGACAGGGCGGATGAGGGCGCGCGAACTATCGAGCTACGACGCAGGCTGGATTGCCCTCACCCCAACCCCTCTCCCGCAAGCGGGAGAGGGGCTTCAAAGCCCATTGCTCAGGCGGCTTTCTTCGCCGCAAGTTGCCGCAACACGTAATGCAAGATGCCGCCATGCCGGAAGTACTCCACTTCCTTCGGCGTCAACAGCAACACCTTCACCTCGAACTTCGTCTCGCTGCCGTCGGCCTTCTTGGCCACCACCGTCGCGGTCTTGGCCTTGCCGTCGTCCAGCCCGATCACGTCGATCGCCTCCGAGCCGTCCAGCCCGTGGCTCTGCGCGTTCTCGCCGTCCTTGAACTGCAACGGCAGCACGCCCATGCCGACCAGGTTGGAGCGGTGGATGCGCTCGAAGCTCTCGGCGATCACCGCCTTCACGCCCAGCAGGTTGGTGCCCTTGGCCGCCCAGTCGCGCGAGGAGCCGGTGCCGTATTCCTTGCCGGCGAACACCACCAGCGGCACGCCGTCGGCCTTGTACTTCATCGCCGCGTCGTAGATCGCCAGCTTCTCGCCCTGGCCGCCGTTCTTGGAGAAGTACAGGGTGTTGCCGCCTTCCTCGCCGCCGAACATCAGGTTCTTGATGCGGATGTTGGCGAAGGTGCCGCGCACCATCACATCGTCGTTGCCGCGGCGGCTGCCGTAGCTGTTGAAGTCGGCCGGCTGCACGCCGCGCTCCTGCAGGAAACGGCCCGCGGGCGAGTCCTTCTTGATGTTGCCGGCCGGCGAGATGTGGTCGGTGGTGATCGAATCGCCGAACAAGCCCATCACCCGCGCGCCATGGACATCGTCGATGCTGCCGATGTCCATGGTCATGCCGTCGAAATACGGCGGGTTCTTGATGTAGGTCGAGGATTCGTCCCACTGGAAGGATTCGCCGTCGGGCGAGGCGATCTGGTTCCAGCGGGTATCGCCCTTGAACACGTCGGCGTAGTTCTGCGCGAACAGCTCCGGACCGACGGTGGCGGCGATCATGTCGCCGATTTCCTTATTGGTAGGCCAGATGTCGCGCAGGAACACGTCGCGGCCGTCGTCGCTCTTGCCGATCGGCTCCTTGGTCAGATCGATATTGACCGTGCCGGCGATGGCGTAGGCCACCACCAGCGGCGGCGAGGCCAGGTAGTTGGCTTTGACTTCCGGATGCACGCGGCCTTCGAAGTTGCGGTTGCCCGACAGCACCGAGGCCACCACCAGCTCGTTCTCGGCGATGCCCTTGGACACTTCGTCGGGCAGCGGGCCGGAATTGCCGATGCAGGTGGTGCAGCCGTAGCCGACCACGTAGAAGCCGAGCTTCTCCAGATCGTCGAGCACGCCGGCCTTCTTCAGGTAATCGGTGACCACCAGCGAGCCCGGCCCGAGCGAGGTCTTCACCCACGGCTTGGACTTCAGGCCGAGCTTGGCCGCGTTGCGCGCCAGCAGGCCGGCGCCGAGCATCACCGCCGGGTTGGAGGTGTTGGTGCACGAGGTGATCGCGGCGATCACCACCGAGCCGTCGGACAGTTCCGCGTCCTGTTCCTTGATCCGGATCTTCGACACCGGCTTGGCCGCCAAATGATTGGCCTGCGGCTGGTCGCCGCCTTCGCCGTTGAGCTCTTCGATCGCGCAGCCGACCTTGGGCTTGCGGTTGGCGATCAGCGGGCCGAGGTTTTCCTGGAAGTTGGAATGCACGTTTTCCAGCAGCACCCGGTCCTGCGGACGCTTGGGACCGGCCAGCGACGGTTTGACGTCGCCCAGATCGAGCTCCAGCGTGGTCGAGTAGGTCGCGTGCGCGGCGCCGGGCTCATGCCACAGGCCCTGGGCCTTGGCATAGGCTTCGACCAGCGCGATCTGCTCTTCCGAGCGGCCGGACAGGCGCAGATAGGTCACCGCCTCGGCGTCGATCGGGAAGATGCCGCAGGTCGCGCCGTATTCCGGCGCCATGTTGGCGATGGTGGCGCGATCGGCCAGCGGCAGGTGCTGCAGGCCGTCGCCGTAGAACTCGACGAACTTGCCGACCACGCCGAGCTTGCGCAGCATCTGGGTGACGGTCAGCACCAGGTCGGTGGCGGTGGTGCCTTCGGGCAACTGGCCGCTGAGCTTGAAGCCGACCACCTGCGGAATCAGCATCGAAGAGGGCTGGCCCAGCATCGCCGCCTCGGCCTCGATGCCGCCCACGCCCCAGCCGAGCACGCCGATGCCGTTGATCATGGTGGTGTGGCTGTCGGTGCCGAACACGGTGTCCGGGAACGCCTGCAGTTCGCCGTCGACTTCGCGGCCCATGACCACGCGCGCCAGGTTCTCCAGGTTGACCTGATGGACGATGCCGGTGTTGGGCGGCACCACCTTGAAGTTCTCGAACGACTTCTGGCCCCAGCGCAGGAAGCTGTAACGCTCCTTGTTGCGCTGGAACTCGATCTTGCCGTTGAGGTCGAGCGCGTCGGGGCTGCCGAACACATCGACCTGGACCGAGTGGTCGATGACCAGTTCGGAGGGGATCAGCGGGTTGATCTGCTTGGCGTTGCCGCCGAGCTTGCCGACCGCGTCGCGCATCGCCGCCAGATCGACCACGCAGGGCACGCCGGTGAAGTCCTGCAGCACCACCCGCGCCGGCATGAAGGCGATTTCCTGGTCGGGTTCTTTTTTCGCGTCCCATTGCGCGACCGCTTCGATGTGTTCCTTGCCGACCGTCATGCCGCCGTCTTCGTGGCGCAGCAGGTTCTCCAGCAGGATCTTCATCGAGTAGGGCAGGCGGCCGATGTCGAAGCGCTCGCCCAGGGCCGGCAGGCTGAAGTAGGTGTAGTCGCGGCCGTTGACGGACAACTGGCGGCGGGTGGAAAACGAGTCGCTCATGCGGTGAACTCCTATGAAGGTGCTGGCTCGCGCCTCGCGCCGGGCGAGGAGGCTGCTTGCGTTGGACCGGGCGGCGCGGTGCGTTGCGGGTCCTTGGTCGGATTATCTACCAGTTGCGCAGGGCCCGATGTGCAGACGGTGTCGACATAGTTCGAGTCCGGTGACGGGCGGAGTCCCGGGACATGTGCGGGCTGTCGGGGTTTTATGCGCGTTTGCGGCGGTTCTCTCGACGATCGTGCCGTTCCCGCGGCAACGCAGTGTTGCGTGGAGATGACGCTCGCACATGTTCGTAGGTTCGAGCGCGCCTGCGTGCGTTCGGCGATGACGCCGCGTTCGAAGCGCTAGTAGGGGCGATTGCCGAGTCGGTGCGCCGGCTTCGCTCGGCGACGCGCAAGGATCGGGCGAATGCGATGACTGGCGCTCGGCCAACTCCAGACTCGTACGGTGCATCGTCTTGTTCGCATGCGGTTGCGTCGTGGCTGCGGTCCGCATTCGTTCGAGGCAAGCGAGCGCGCTCTAGCCGCGCGCCAGGGCTGCCTGGTCGCTGGTGGCCGCTCGGGCGATCTGGAGCGTCGCCGCCCTGCAACCCGCGCCAGGGACAATCGTGTCGCGATGACGGCGCATCCGCGGGGCCTGCCGGTAAGACTCGGACCTGCCGGACGCCGATGCATACCTGAACGGCGGCGATCCCATGAAGCTGGACGGACTCGCCAGCGGTCGCCCGTCCGGGCCTGGAGGCGTTGGCTAAGTGTCTGTATTAACGGTGGTTATTGCTCGGTAGGCGAGGGCTGGTCAGCGCCAACCGGCCCCTCGACCGAGGCAGCCGCACCCATCGCCATTGGCGGTATGACCGTCCAGGTATGTATAATGCGCGCATACTTTCGGGAGCGTACCTATGGAAGCCACTGTCGCCGAGCGGGGTCAGATCACCCTTCCCAAGGCGGTGCGCGATGCGCTCGGCCTGACCAAGGGCACGCTGCTGAAAGTCGAGTTGGACGGCAGCCGCATCATCCTGCGCAAGAGCGTCGACGACGCGATCTCCAAGGCCCGCGGCAAGTTCGCCCTGGACGGCTTCGGCTCCAGCGAAGAAGCGGTAAGCGCGGTGCGCGAGCAGGAGTGAGCCGATGATCGCGGTCGATTCGCCGGTCCTGATCGAACTGCTGAGCGACGGCCCGCAGGCGGACGCGGTCGAGTCCTGCCTGCGCCAAAGCCTGGTCGGCGGCCGCGTGGTGGTGTGCGACATCAGCCTAGCCGAGATCTGCGCGGCGCTGCGCGGCGGCGCCGAGGTGCAGGAGGCGCTGGAAGAAATGGGCATCCATTTCAGCGCGCTGGAAGCCAAGTCGGCGTTGCGCGCGGGCGAGATGCACCGGCGCCACCGCCAGCGCGGCGGCGGTGCGCGGCGGCTCGGCGAATTTCTGCTCGGCGCCCACGCCTTGCTGCAGTGCGACGGCCTGATCACCTGGAACGACACGTTTTATCGCGACTACTTCAAGGGCTTGAAGTTGATCGTGCCGCAAGCCTGAGCCCACGCGACACCGGGGTGCCGCAAACGTTTCTGCTCGGACCGAGCGCGTTGAACGACCCGGTTCGCTCCACCCGTTTTTAGCCACACCCTTAGTGTTTACCCCGACTTTTTCCACCCAGATTCACGCGGAGATTTTTCATGTTGGAAGCCTATCGCCACCACATCGCCGAGCGCGCCGCGCTGGGCATTCCGCCGCTGCCCCTGACCGCCCAGCAGACCGCCGACGTGATCGAGCTGCTCAAGGCTCCGCCGGCCGGCGAGGGCGAGTTCCTGCTGGACCTCATCACCCACCGCGTTCCCGCCGGCGTCGACGACGCCGCCAAGGTCAAGGCCTCGTACCTGGCCGCGGTCGCGTTCGGCACGGAGAGCAACGCGCTGATCTCGCGCGCCCGCGCTACCGAACTGCTGGGCACCATGCTCGGCGGCTACAACATCCATCCGCTGATCGAACTGCTCGACGACGCCGAAGTCGGCACCGTCGCCGCCGAAGCGCTCAAGCACACCCTGCTGATGTTCGACGCGTTCCACGACGTCCAGGACAAGGCCGAGAAGGGCAACGCCAACGCCAAGTCCGTGCTGCAGAGCTGGGCCGACGCCGAGTGGTTCACCAGCAAGCCGGAAGTGCCGCAGAGCATGACCGTCACCGTGTTCAAGGTGACCGGCGAAACCAACACCGACGACCTCTCGCCCGCGCCCGACGCGACCACCCGTCCGGACATCCCGCTGCACGCGCTGGCGATGCTCAAGAACAAGCGCGACGGCATCGAGCCGGAAGAAGACGGCAAGCGCGGTCCGATCGCCTTCATCGAATCGCTCAAGGACAAGGGCCACCTGGTCGCCTACGTCGGCGACGTGGTCGGCACCGGTTCCAGCCGCAAGTCGGCGACCAACTCGGTGCTGTGGTTCACCGGCGAGGACATCCCCTTCATCCCGAACAAGCGCTTCGGCGGCGTGTGCCTGGGTTCGAAGATCGCGCCGATCTTCTACAACACCATGGAAGACGCCGGCGCGTTGCCGATCGAACTCGACGTGTCGCAGATGAACATGGGCGACGTGATCGAACTGCGTCCTTACGAGGGCAAGGCGTTCAAGAACGGCGAGGTGATCGCCGAGTTCGCGCTGAAGTCCGACGTGCTGCTCGACGAAGTCCGCGCCGGCGGCCGCATTCCGTTGATCGTCGGCCGCGGCCTGACCGCCAAGGCGCGCGAAGCGCTGGGTCTGCCGGCCTCGACCCTGTTCCGCCTGCCGAGCAACCCGGCCGACACCGGCAAGGGCTATTCGCTGGCGCAGAAGATGGTCGGCCGCGCCTGCGGTCTGCCGGAAGTCGACGGCAAGCAGGCCGGCATCCGTCCGGGCACCTACTGCGAACCGAAGATGACCTCGGTCGGCTCGCAGGACACCACCGGCCCGATGACCCGCGATGAGCTCAAGGATCTGGCCTGCCTGGGCTTCAGCGCCGACCTGGTGATGCAGTCGTTCTGCCACACCGCCGCCTACCCCAAGCCGGTCGACGTCAAGACCCACCACGACCTGCCTGCCTTCATCAGCAACCGCGGCGGCATCGCCCTGCGTCCTGGCGACGGCGTCATCCACTCGTGGCTCAACCGCATGCTGATGCCCGACACCGTCGGCACCGGCGGCGACTCGCACACCCGTTTCCCGGTCGGCATTTCGTTCCCGGCGGGTTCCGGCCTGGTCGCGTTCGCCGCGGCCACCGGCGTGATGCCGCTGGACATGCCCGAGTCGGTGCTCGTCCGCTTCAAGGGCGAACTGCAGCCCGGCGTGACCCTGCGCGATCTGGTCAACGCGATTCCGCTGGCGGCGATCAAGAGCGGCCTGCTCACCGTCGCCAAGCAGGGCAAGAAGAACATCTTCTCCGGCCGCATCCTGGAAATCGAAGGCCTGCCGCAGCTCAAGGTCGAACAGGCCTTCGAACTCTCCGACGCCTCGGCCGAACGCTCGGCCGCTGGTTGCACGGTGAAGCTGGATGCCGAACCGATCATCGAGTACCTGACCAGCAACATCACCCTGCTCAAGTGGATGATCGCCGAAGGCTACGCCGACCCGCGTTCGCTGCAGCGCCGGATCAAGGCGATGGAAGGCTGGCTGGCCAACCCGCAGTTGCTGGAAGGCGACGCCGACGCCGAGTACGCCGCGGTCATCGACATCGACCTCAACGAAATCGTCGAGCCGATCGTCGCCTGCCCGAACGACCCGGACGACGTGAAGACCCTGTCCGACGTGGCCGGCGCGGTCATCGACGAAGTGTTCATCGGTTCGTGCATGACGAATATTGGTCATTTCCGGGCAGCCGCCAAGTTGCTGGAAGGCAAGCGCGACATCCCGACCCGTCTGTGGGTCGCGCCGCCGACCAAGATGGATGCGTCCGAGCTGACCAAGGAAGGCCACTACGGCACCTTCGGCACCGCCGGCGCGCGCATGGAAATGCCGGGCTGCTCGCTGTGCATGGGCAACCAGGCGCAGGCGCGCGAGGGCGCGACGGTGTTCTCGACCTCGACCCGCAACTTCCCCAACCGTCTGGGCCGCAACACCAACGTGTACCTGGGTTCGGCCGAACTGGCTGCGATCTGCTCGCGTCTGGGCCGCATCCCGACCCGCGAGGAGTACATGGCCGACGTCGGCGTGCTCAACGCCAACGGCGACAAGATCTACCGCTACATGAACTTCGATCAGATCGAAGACTACAAGCAGGTCGCCGACACCGTCGCCGCCTGATTCGGCTCGCCTATAGCGGCAAACAAAAACCCCGGCTTTCGCCGGGGTTTTTCTTTGCGCTGGCGCGATGTGGATCGGACAATCGCGCCGGCAACGACGGAGGCGTGGGGGATCGCTCCGCCGTCGTTCGTCTTCAACTCAATCAGACACGGATTTCGCTATGAAACGATCGCTGTTCCGCCTCGCCTCGACCGCCGCTTTGACCCTCGCGCTGGGAGTGCCGTTGGCCGCCGTCGCCGCCGACGACGATGAACCCTATCGCGACGCCGCCCAGGTGCGCGCCGAACTGGCCAAGATCCTGACCTGCCAGGCCAAGCGCGCCGACTTCATGCGCATGGGTAGCGCCTTGACCCCGGTCTACTACGAACAAACCGCGCAGCCCGCGCTGGCCGGATGGAGCCGGGTCAAGGACGACAACGCCTTCGTCGGCGTGTTGAGCATGCCCGAGGCGATCACCGTGTACGGCCACTCGACCAAGCAGCTGATGATGGTGGGCGAGGGCGTGCTGGCGGTGCTCGACGGCGATCTCGCCGACGCGCTGTCGAAGCAGTTGAAGCTCGCGCCCAGCGACCAGCCGCTGGCCGGCCACATCCGCGTGCGCGAAGTCAGCCGCGAAGCGCTGGGCGACGGCGTCCAGGCCACGATCACCCAGACCGTCAGCACCATCACCAGCCACCCGGGCAAGACCTTGGTCGGCTGCGAATACCGGATGATTTGGTAATCCGTTCGCGGCGGCTGCCGCGCGGCCGAGGTCCGCGTTGCGCTTGCAGTTAGCGGCCGCAGGCGCAGTTTCTGATCGCGTCGCAATCACGCGATCAGACTGCAGGAGCTGCGCGAGCTGCGACCGCGACACCACGCCTGTTCGGCAAGTATCGACCGCGCAGAGGTCTACCGCCCGCTCGGCACCAACACCGCCACGATCTCCGCCAGCGCACCAACCGCGGCATCGCCAGACCCGTCGCAGGCGGCGCGCACGATCGCGCCGTCTACCGCCATCGCCAGCGCCGATGCGCGCGCCTCGCGGCGTCCATCGTCGGGCAACAGTTCGGCGATGCGTGCCTGCATCTGCCGCTTGTGTTCGCGCGAGCGCTGCACCGCTTCGGGCAAGGCCGGGCCGATCTCGGCCACCGCGTTGATGAAAGCGCAGCCGCGGAACTGCGGATGGGCGAACCACTCGGCCATCGCCGGCGCCAACGCCGCGACATCCGCGCCGAAGCGAGTCAGCGCGCCGTCGAACCAGGTCATCCAGCGTTCGTGCCGGTAGTCCAGGAACGCCAGGATCAACTCGTTCTTGCTCGGGTAGTGCCGGTACAGCGTCACCTTGGTCACGCCCGACTCGGCGATCACCCGGTCGATGCCGGTGGCGCGGATGCCTTGCAGATAGAACAAGTCGTGCGCGGTCTGCAGGATGCGCTCGCGCGCGCTGGCGGGCGCGGCGACGGGCGGGGCGGTTTTGCGGTTCATGGGGCGATGGTAGACCGATTCGTCTACCTATTCCATCGATGTAGACAGGTCGTCCTACATGGGCTAGATTGGCGACGTAGACAGATCGTTCTACTCATCCCTTGGAGCCGATATGGAACCCCGTCCCCCGTTGCCGCCGTTCACGCGCGAAACCGCGGTGCAGAAAGTGCGTTTGGCCGAAGATGCATGGAACTCGCGCGACCCCGAACGGGTCGGGCTGGCGTACTCGCTGGACACGCGCTGGCGCAACCGCGCCGAGTTCGTCCAGGGGCGGGAAGCGGCGGTGGAGTTTCTGCGGCGCAAGTGGAGCCGCGAGCTGGAGTACCGCCTGATCAAGGAACTGTGGACCTTCGAAAGCCATCGCATCGCGGTGCGTTTCGCTTACGAGTGGCGCGACGATTCCGGCCAGTGGTATCGCAGCTACGGCAACGAGAACTGGGAATTCGGCGACGACGGGCGGATGGCGTTGCGGTTGGCGAGCATCAACGACAAGCCGATCGCGGAAAGCGAGCGCAAGTTCCATTGGCCGCAGGGGCGGCGGCCGGACGATCATCCTGGGTTGAGCGAATTGGGCCTCTGAGTCCGACGCCGGCGCAATCCCGACAGCTTCCTGTAGGAGCTGCGCGAGCTGCGACCGCGAAACACGCTTGCGTCGTAAGCCGGGTTTCGCGGTCGCAGCTTGCGCAGCTCCTACAGACGGGACTTCGTTTGTTCGCGCGGTGGCCCGGCAGATCAGGGGCCGATGAGCGCGTCCAAACCCGCATACACCGCATCGCGCAGATCGATGGTGAACTCGCCGTTCATGCCTTCGATGGCGGTGTTGGTCAGTGCGACCACGCTCAGTTTGCGCGCCGGGTCGACGAACCAGGAATGTCCGTACACGCCGCCCCAGGCGAAGGTGCCGGGCGATTGCGGCGTGTGGGTGGCGAGTGGGTCGTTGAGCACGGCCGCGCCGTAGCCGAATCCCCAACCCGGGTCTGGGCCTTCGGCCGAGGCGGGCACTCGGTCGCGCAGCATCGCCGCCACCGATTCGGGCCGCAGCAGGTCGCCGCCGCCTTGGCGCAGGGTTTCCAGCAGACGCAGCACGTCGCCGGCGCTGCCGGCCATGCCGGCGCCGCCTGAGGGATAGGAGTTCGCGTTCTCCAAACGGCCCGGCGCATAACGCAGCACGCCGTCGTAGAACGGCAGCTCGGTGTGTTCGTGCATGCGCGCCGGCCGATGCGAACCGTCGGCAGCGCGTCCGTCGGTGTAGGGCGTGGCGGTGCGCTTGTAGTCGGCGATGGCGAAGCCGGTGTCCTTCATCGCCAACGGCGCGAGGATCAGTTCTTCGATCAGCTTCGGCAGCGGCGTGCCGGTGGCGAGCGCCATGACGTGGCCGAGCACGTCCAGCGAGATGGAGTATTTGAAGCTCTGGCCGGGCGCGAAGCGCAACTGGGTCTGGCTCAGGCGCTGCAGGTTTTCTTCGATGCTCAGGCCCGGTTGATCGAAACCGTCGGAGACCTCGAAGCGGTCGTAATCGTTGCCGCTGGCTTCGCCGAAGCGGTAGCTCAGTCCGGAGGTGTGGTCGAGCAACTGACGCAGGCTGATGACCGGCTCGCTGCCGTCTGCAAGGCGCGGGCGGAACTGCGGCAAATAGCGCGTGACCGGTGCGTCCAGATCGATCCGGCCCTGTTCGGCCAGTTTCACCGCCGCGGTTGCGACGATGGGCTTGGTCACCGAAGCCAACAGGAAAATCGCGTCCTCGCGCATCAGGCGGTCGGATTCGCGATCGGCCAGGCCGGCGGCGCGGCGGTAGACGGTTTCGCCGTCGACGGCGACCAGGATCACCGCGCCGATCAGGCGGCGCTCGACCAGCGCGCGATCGATCGCGGCGTCGATGCGGTCGCGCAAGGCGATCGGGGCGGGGTGCGCGGTGAGCGCGGCCGAGGCCACGGTGTCGAGAACGGGCAGATTCATGCTGGGGCGCCTGTGTCTTGGCTTGGGTGGGGCCAAGCTGGGCGCTTATGATGCAGTGCACAAGTGACGGTGGCGAAACACTGCGGTGCCGCGGCCGGATTGAGTTTTCGGGCGGTTCGGCGCAGGCGTGGGAGTCCGGTGGGGCGGGGTGTGCGGGCTTTGCGCGCGGGCTTTGCCGATTGCGTCGGCCCGGCCGATCTGCCCCTGATTTCGCCCGATCCCGTGTCCTTTCAAACCGTCATCCCCGCGAAGGCGGGGATCCAGGGACTTATCCAGGCAGGGCTCTGAAGTCTCTATTCCTTTGACTTCTGACCTCGCCAGATCCCATGCCCTCTCAAACCGTCATCCCCGCGAAGGCGGGGATCCAGGGCTTTATCGCGACATGGCTCTGAAGTCTCTGGATCCCCGCCTTCGCGGGGATGACGGGCAAAAGCGCTTGCGACTAGGGATTGAGTTGGCGCAGCCGAGAATAGGCACTGGCCAAGAAGACGCCGGCCAGCAATCCTTTTCCCCTGTCCGCAAGCTGCCGCGCCCATGTCCATCAGCGCTTACATCGCCATCGAATTCGCCGACCCCATCGCCATTCGCGGACAAAGATCGCCCGATTATCCGCGCACGATGCACTTCGACTTATCGTCATGCGGATTCGACTTGCCCGGCGGCGCCTTGGGGCTCATCCACCGATTCGAACTGCCGCAAGTGTCCGCGCCCTACGCCTTGCTGGACTGGGCCCGCCCCATCAGCGAGGCGCAATACCTGCAACTGATCGGGCCGCCGGACCTCGACACGCTGGCGGCGAAGCATCGCAGCCTGCGCTTCATGCTCGATTGGCGCAAAGAGCCTGGACACGAAAACCACTACGGCCAAGTCGAAACCGTGTTCGCGCTGATCGAAGAATTCCGCTCCGGCAATCGCGCGCTGGCGTACACGCTGACCGTCTCGGACATGGGCTGACACCGCGCCCCGCAAACAACGACGGCGGCCCATGGCCGCCGTCGTGTGGTTCAAGCAAGCCGCGCGCTTACCCCGCCGCGACCACCCGCATGCCCGCCTTCGCCGCCAAGGCCTCGAAGCCCGGGAAC
Organism: Pseudomonas sp. CGJS7; assembly: GCF_036961695.1. Classification (NCBI taxonomy): domain Bacteria; kingdom Pseudomonadati; phylum Pseudomonadota; class Gammaproteobacteria; order Pseudomonadales; family Pseudomonadaceae; genus Pseudomonas; species Pseudomonas sp. CGJS7. The sequence goes on from NZ_JBAMDI010000072.1 coordinate 49,996, forward strand.
GAGGTCGCGACATTGGCCACATCGCCGATGCGCACGTCGCCCGACGCCAGTTGCGCGGCGATCGCCAGGCTCATCGCGATCCGATGATCGCCATGGCTGTCGGCGCTGCCGCCGTGCAAGGCGCCGCCGTCGATGATCGCGCCGTCCGGGGTTTCTTCGATCCGCGCACCCAGCGCGCGCAGACCCGCGGCCATGGTCGCGATGCGGTCGGATTCCTTGACCCGCAACTCGGCCGCGCCGCTGACCACCGTGCGGCCTTCGGCCACCGCCGCGGCGACGAACAACGCCGGGAATTCGTCGATCATGTCCGGCACCAGCGCTTCGGGCACTTCGAGGCCGCGCAAACGCGCATGGCGCACGCGCAGATCCGCGACCGACTCGCCGCCTTCGCTGCGCGGGTTTTCTTCGACGATGTCCGCGCCCATCAAGCGCAGCGCGGCCAACAGCCCGGTGCGGCGCGGGTTCATCCCCACCGCTTCGAGCAGCAGATCCGAGCCCGGCACCACGCTGGCGGCGACCAGGAAGAACGCGGCCGAGGAGAAGTCCGCCGGCACCGCGACGTCGGTCGCGCGCAAGGCGTGGCCGCCGCTGAGCTTGGCGTACCCCGGCGAGAATTCGATCGGCCAGCCGAACGCGGCGAGCATGCGCTCGGTGTAGTCGCGGGTCGGGTGCGGTTCGTGCACGACGGTTTCGCCGCGCGCGTACAGACCGGCCAGCAACAGCGCCGACTTCACCTGCGCGCTGGCGACCGGCAAGGTGTATTCGATGCCGGTGAGTTCGCGTCCGCCGTGGATGCGCAGCGGCGGCAAGCCGCCTGCTTCGGTGTCGATGCGCGCGCCCATCGCCGCCAACGGCTCGGTGACCCGGCGCATCGGCCGCTTCGACAAGGACGCGTCGCCGATCAACACGCTGTCGAACGCCTGCCCCGCCAGCGCGCCGGCGAGCAGGCGCATGCCGGTGCCAGCGTTGCCGCAGTCCAGCGGCGCATCGATCCCGCGCAGTCCGCGCAGGCCGACGCCGTGGACGATGCGCTCGCTCGCGCTCGGCGTTTCGATGCGCACGCCCAGGCGCTCGAACACCCGCGCGGTGGCGCGGGTGTCTTCGCCTTCCAGAAATCCGGTAACCCGGGTGACGCCTTCGGCCAGCGCGCCGAGCATCACCGCGCGGTGCGAGACCGACTTGTCGCCGGGCACCCGCAACGAGCCGCGCAATGGCGTGCCGGCGCTCGCGACCCAGGCCTGTTGCGCTTGCGCGCCGTGTTCGGCCGCCGCCGCGCTCATGCCAGCACCTCATCGAGCGCGGCCAGCAGACGCCGATTCTCATCGGGCGAACCGACGCTGATGCGGATGCAATCGGCCAACCCGTAACCGCCCATCGGACGCAGGATCACCCCGCGTTCGACCAGCGCCGCTTCGATCCGCGGCGTGCGTTCGCCGAATTCGACCAGCACGAAATTGGTCTGCGACGGAAACACCCGCAAACCGCGCTGGCTCAGCGCTTGAGTGAGCGCCGTGCGTTGCTCGGCGTTGCGCGCGCAGGCCCAGTGCAGATGCTCGGTATCGCCGAGCGCGGCTTCGCACGCGGCCAAGGCCGGGCCGTTGACGTTGAAGCTCTCGCGCAGACGCTCCATCACCGCGATCAGCCCCGGCTGCGCCAGCAGATAGCCCACGCGCAGACCGGCCAGGCCATAGGCCTTGCTGAAGGTGCGGGTGACGGCCAGATTCGGATAGCGATCGAGCAGGCTCAAGGCGCTGACGTAATCCGGCGCTTCGGCCATTTCGGCGTAGGCCTCGTCCATCACCACGATGACCTCGCTCGGCACCCGGTCGAGGAATGCGATCAAGGCATCGCGGCCGAACCAGGTGCCGGTCGGGTTGTTGGGATTGGCCACGAACACCAGCTTGGTGTCCGCGCCGATCGCCGCGGCGATCGCGTCCAGGTCATGGCCGTTGGGCATCGCCGCATCGCGCGGCAAGGCCTCGACGATGTTCATGCGCGCGCCGGCCGCCTGGGTCGACAGCGCGAACACCGCGAAGCCGTAGCGCGAGAACACGATCTCATCGCCGGGGCCGGCGAACACCTGCCCCAACTGCATCAACAACTCGTGCGAACCGTTGCCGAGCTGGATCTGCTTGACGTCCACGCCGTGCCGCGCAGCCAGCGCGCGCTTGAGATCGGCGCCGAGCGGATCGGGATAACGGTGCAGCGCATGCAGCGAATTCAAAATCGCTTCGCGCGCGGCTGGCGAGGGCCCATAAGGGTTCTCGTTGGAACCCAGTTCGGCCAGATTCGCCACGCCGAAACGCTTGCGCAGGGCCACCAGATCGTGGCCCGGATCGTACGCCTTCAGCCGTTGCACGCCCGGCTGCGCGCGCGCGGCGAACCACGCCTCATCGAAAGCCGGCGTTTGAGCCGACTGCGCCGCCTGATTCATGCGATCGCCACCGGGTAAGAACCGAGCACCTTCACTTCATGGGCGAGCTCTTGCAGTTCTTCCAGCGCTTCGCGCATCGCCGGCTCTTGCACGTGGCCGCCGATGTCGACGAAGAACGCGTACTGCCAGCGGCCGGTATGGCCCGGACGCGACTCGATCCGGTTCATGCTCAGCCCGCGCTTGGCGAACGGCGACAGCACGCTGTACAGCGCGCCCGGCTGGTCCTTGATGAAGATCAGCAGCGAGGTGCGGTCGTTGCCCGACGGGGTGAACAATTCGCGGCCGATCACCAGGAAGCGGGTGGTGTTGTCGGGCCGGTCCTCAATCGGGCCGGCGACGGTGCGCAGGCCGTAGACGTTGCCGGCGCTGGCGCCGGCGATCGCGGCGGCGTCGTCGGCGTTGCGCGCGCGGCGCGCGGCCTCGGCGTTGCTGGAAACCGCGATCTTCTCCGCCTTGGGCAGGTACTGGCGCAGCCAGGCCTTGCACTGGGCGAACGACTGCGGGTGCGAGTAAACCCGTTCGATGTCCTCGATCCGGCCGCTGCGCGACAGCAGGTGCTGATGCACGCGCAGTTCCACTTCGCCGCTGATCTTGAGCTTGGAAGTCAGGAACATATCGAGGGTGGACTGGATCGTGCCCTGGGTGGAGTTCTCCACCGGCACCACGCCGAAGTCGGCGCTGCCGGCTTCGACTTCCTGGAACACTTCCTCGATGCTCGCCAACGGCAGGCCGTGGATCGAATGGCCGAAGTGCTTGTACACCGCCTGCTGCGAATGGGTGCCTTCCGGGCCGAGGAAGCCGATTTTCAGCGGCTCCTGCTGGGCCAGACAGGCCGACATGATTTCGCGGAACAGCCGCACCAGCACTTCGTCGTTGAGCGGGCCGTCGTTGCGGTCGACCACCCGGCGCAGCACCTGCGCTTCGCGCTCGGGGCGGTAGTAATCCACCGCCGCGGCGAGCTTGCCCTTGGCCTTGCCGACCTGATTGGCGAACTGCGCGCGCTCGCCTATCAGTTGCTGGATGTGGCGGTCGATGCCGTCGATGCGCTCGCGCAGCGTGGCCAGATCCGGCACCGCCGCGGCCGGCGCGGCGTCTTCGGCCTTGGCGGCTTTCGGCTTGGCGGCGCCGCTCTTGGCAGCCGCGCTCTTGTCCGCAGCGCCCTTGGCGGCGGCCGATTTCTGTTTGCCGGGCTTGGCCGGCTTCTTGGTATCTTTGCTGGCCATCTCAACCGTGCCGTTGTTGGAAGTCTTGCATGAAGCTCGCCAACGCCTGGACGCCGGCTTCCGGCATCGCGTTGTAGATCGAAGCGCGCATGCCGCCGAGGGCGCGGTGGCCCTTGAGCGAAATCAGGCCGGCGGCTTCGGCCTGCTTGAGGAAGGGCTTGTCCAGCGCTTCGTCCTTGAGGAAGAACGGCACGTTCATGCGCGAGCGCGCGGCCGGCGCGACTTCGTTGCGGTAGAAGCCGCCGGAGTTGTCGATCGCGCTATACAGCAGCGCCGACTTGCGCGCGTTGCGCTTGGCGAACTCTTGCACGCCGCCCTCGGCCAGCATCCACTTGAACACCAGCCCGGCCAAATACCAGTTATAGGTCGGCGGGGTGTTGAGCATCGACTCGCCCTTGACGTGGGCGCGGTAGTCGAAGATTTCCGCGCGCGGCTGGCCGGCGCGTTCGAGCAGCTCGCGCTTGACGATCACCACGCTGACGCCGACCGGGCCGAGGTTCTTCTGCGCGCCGGCGTAGATCACTCCGAACTTGGACACGTCCAGCGGCTCGGACACGATCGAGGAGCTGAAATCGGCCACCAGCGGGACGTCGCCGACGTCCGGGATGTCGCGGAACTCGACGCCGTGGATGGTTTCGTTGGCGGTGTAGTGGACGTAGGCCGCGTCCTTGGACAGGTTCCACTCGCCGCGCGCCGGAATCTCGCGGAAGCCGTTGGCCTCGCCGTTGGCGGCCACGTTCGCGGCGACGTAAGGCTTGACCTGCTTCAATGCGGTCTTGCCCCAGTGGCCGCTGACCACGTAGTCCACGGTCTGGCCGGGATCGGCGAAGTTCAGCGCGATCAGCGCCTGCTGCGCGGTCGCCCCGCCCTGCAGGAACAGCACCGCGTAATCGTCGGGGATCGACATCAGCGAGCGCAGGTCGCGCTCGGCCTCGGCGGCGACCTGGATGAATTCGGAACCGCGGTGGCTGAGTTCGACGATCGAGGCCCCGGCGTTGTTCCACTCCAGAAGTTCCGACTGCGCCTGCAGCAAGACCGATTCGGGCAGGGTCGCGGGACCGGCACTAAAGTTGAAAGCGCGGGACATCGGAAGCTCCGTGGTAGTGGGGTGGCCCCGCAGTATGCCGCAGTGCAGCACCGTGTGTATCTGTCGTTACTCGCGCAACTTTTGCCCCGCCAGCTGCCTCTATGGAATTAAACGGTCCGTAGTGCGTCAAACATACGTACCGTCCACCGCGGCGACCCGCCGCCAAGCCGTTCCGGAGCCGTCTCATGTCGTTGCGCGAAGTGCTCAATCTGCCCGCCTCCCAGATCACCGATGAAGGGGTCTATCGCGACCGCCGACGCCTGCTCGCCGCCCTGGCCCTGAGCCCGGCGCTGGGCCTGTCGGGCTGCGCCGAGGCCGAAGCCCCGCCGCCGCCGGCCGCGGCGCCGCCGAGCCCGGAACAGCTCAAGGCCGGTTTCCGCACGGATGAAACCCTGACCCGCTACCAGGACGTCACCACCTACAACAACTTTTACGAATTCGGCACCGACAAGGGCGACCCGTCGGCGGCGGCCAAGACCCTGCGGCTGAGCCCGTGGACGGTCGCGGTGGGCGGCGCTTGCGCCAAGCCCGGCAAACTGGCGCTGGAAGACCTGATCAAGGGCCTGACCCCGCAGGAGCGGGTCTACCGGCTGCGCTGCGTGGAAGGCTGGTCGATGGTGATCCCGTGGCTGGGCGTGCCGCTGGGCGAGATCCTCAAGCGCTTCCAGCCGACCTCCAAGGCCAAGTACGTGGCCTTCACCACCCTGGCCGACCGCAAGCAGATGCCGGGCATCGCCTACCCTTCGATCGATTGGCCCTACCGCGAAGGCCTGCGCATCGACGAGGCCATGCATCCGCTGACCCTGCTGGCGACCGGCCTGTACGGCAAACCGCTGCCGCAGCAGAACGGCGCGCCGCTGCGGCTGGTGGTGCCGTGGAAGTACGGCTTCAAGAGCATCAAGTCGATCATCGCCATCACCTTCGTGGAAAAACGCCCGGTCACCAGTTGGAACGAACTGCAGCCCAGCGAATACGGCTTCTTTTCCAACGTGAACCCCGCCGTCGACCACCCGCGCTGGAGCCAGAAATCCGAGCGCCGGATCGCCGGCACCGGCAGCAAACTGTTCGCCGACCGCATCCCGACCCGGCTGTACAACGGCTACGGCGATCAAGTGGCCAGCCTGTATGCGGGCATGAACCTGCGGACGTGGTTCTGAGATGAGCGAAGGCGTTCCGAACAGCGTGGCTGCGGCCAAGACGGGTCGAGCGGACGCGGGCCCATCGCGCGGCAAGGTTCAACGCCGGACTCCGGTCGGCGTGGTGGTGGCCAAGGTCGTCGCCCACGTTCTCGCGCTGACCCCAGCCGCGATCCTGGCCTGGCAGATCCGCGAGGAATTCCTCACCGGCAGCGGCGGGCTCGGCGCCGACCCGATCGCCGAAATCGAACACCGGCTAGGGCTGTGGGCGCTGCGCCTGCTGTTGATCGCGCTGGCGGTGACGCCGCTGCGCCAGCTCACCGGCCAGCCGGTGCTGCTGCGCTTCCGGCGCATGCTGGGCCTGTACGCGTTCTTCTACGCGACCCTGCATCTGGCCGCGTACCTGGTCCTGGACCTGAAGGGCTATTGGACCCAGATCTTCGAAGAGATCGCCAAGCGCCCCTACATCACCGTGGGTTTCCTGGCCTGGCTGCTGCTGATCCCGCTGGCGGTGACCTCGACCCAGGCGATGATGCGCCGGCTCGGCAGCCTGTGGGGCCGGCTGCACAAGCTGGTGTACGCGATCGCCGTGCTGGCGGTGCTGCATTTCTGGTGGCTGGTGAAATCCGACATCCGCGAGCCGGCGTTGTACGCGGCAATCCTCGCGGTATTGCTGGGTTGGCGGTTGTGGAAACGCCTGTCCAAGCCCACACCGAAACAGCCGA